>JAHWJV010000076.1 GCA_019348265.1 Gemmatimonadota bacterium | reverse complement strand
ACCGCCGCCATCACCTCGTCCGCGATCCCCTCGTACTGCCGCTTCAGGTCCAGCAATGGAACGCTCATCGTCGTCTCAGGCGATCTCGGAATGGTCGGGCTCCGCGAACTGAATCTGGTGGAGCCGGTGGTACTTGCCGCCCAGTCCGAGCAACTCGCCGTGGGTTCCGCGCTCCACGACGCGGCCGGCGTCGAGGACGACGATCTGATCGGCGCGCCGCACGGTGGAGAGGCGGTGCGCGATGACGAGAACCGTGCGGTTCCGCATCAGCTCCTCGATCGCCTGCTGCACGAGCCGCTCGCTCTCCGTGTCGAGCGCGCTGGTGGCCTCGTCGAGGATCAGGATGGGCGGGTTGCGCAGGAGCGCCCGCGCGATGGCGACGCGCTGGCGCTGCCCGCCGGACAGCCGAGTCCCCTTTTCGCCGAGCACCGTGTCGTACCCCTGCGGCAGCGCGGTGATGAACTGGTGCGCATTGGCTGCGCGCGCCGCGGCCTCGACCAGCTCCTGCGGCACGCCGTCCGCCCCGTAGGCGATATTCGCGCGGACGGTGTCGTGAAACAGAATCGTCTCCTGCGTCACGATGCCGAGGACGGAGCGGAGGTCCTGGAGCCGCAGGTCCCGCAGATCGACCCCGTCGATGGTGATCCGGCCAGCGGTCGGGTCGCGGAAGCGAGGAAGCAGATCGGCTAGCGTGCTCTTCCCCGCGCCGCTGGGGCCCACGAGCGCGACTACCTCGCCGCGTTGGATCTCGAGCTCGATGTCGCGGAGAACGGGGTCACCGGGCGTGTACTGGAAGCCGACCGACTCGAAGCGTACCGCGTCCTTGAACTCGTGAATGCGCCGGGCGCCGGGGCGATCCACGATCTCGACCGGGGCGTCGAGAAGCTCGAACGCCCGGCCCGCCGCGGCGAGGCCCGGCTGGACGGCCGCTGGAAAGTTGCCCAGCCATTTGACCGGGCCCATCAGCTTCCCGGCGAGGAGCAGCGCGGCCAGGAAAAGCTCCGGCTCGAGCGAGCCCTCCGCCAGTACCAGGTAGCTCCCGTACCAGAGGAGCGCGAGCACCGCTGTAGCGGTGATCATCTCCGTCGCCGGACCGAAGAACATGCGCCAGCGATCGTTGCGGACGAGAGCCTTGTAGTGGCGCCGCGTCAGCGTCTTGAACCGTTCGTGCTCCCACTGCTCCGCGCCGGACGCCTTCACCACCCGGATGCCGGCGACGGTCTCCTGCAGGTGCGACGACACCTCGCCTACCGCATCGAGAACGGTGAGCACGCCCTTCCGGAGCCGCTTTCGGAACCGGCTCCAGAGCCCCAGCATTGGCGGCAGCGCCAGGGCCGCGACCAGGGTGAGCTTCCACGAGATCATCAGGAGGGCGACCAGCAGGAAGAGCGTCTGCAGAAGGTTCGACAGCACCTTCGAGAGCGCGTTCACCACCAGTGCCCGCAACTGGTCGACGTCGCTCGTCACGCGCGTCGTGATCTGCCCGGTCCGCGTGTGCTGAAAAAAGGGAAAGCCGAGGCGGAGGAGGTGCCCGTAGATCTCGTCGCGGATGTCGCGCGTGACGCGCCCCTCCGTCATCGAGGTGGTGTAGTTCTGGACGTACAGCGCCAGGTTCTTGACGAGGAAGACGGCGAAGATCACCAGGATCACCCTGCGCAGCGCCGCCATCTCGGACCCGGCCTGCATCAGGTCTCCCACCGCCCATCCCAGCAGCCGTCCCATCGCCGACCCGCCGGCAATGAAGCCGCCGGTGGTGCTCGGGCCGGCGCCCGAGAAGAGGACGTCCAGGAAGGGGATCAGCAGGGTGAAGCTGAAGGCGTCCAGCGCGGCGTACACCGTCATCGCGAGGACGGTGACGGCAAAGAGTCCCGCATGCGGCCGCAGATAGCCGAGAATGCGGAGGTACAGCCTCATCGCGCGGTGAGCAACGCGACGGGCAGGATCATCTCTTCGGGACTGATCCCGCCGTGAAGGAAGCTTCCGCGATACCGCGCCTGGTACTCGCGCAGCTTGGTCGGATAGACGAAGAAGTAATCCTCCACGCCCATGACGTAGTTCATCCCGGAGATCCCTACCGGGAAGCGCAGCGTCTTCTCGTCGTTGACGGAGTAGGCGGTGCTCGGGTCCTGCACGCGGAGGCCGTCGCCGAACTTGTAGCGCAGGTTCTGCGTGGCGTCGCGGCGCGCGTAGACGGTAGCCGGCTGATGGCAGTGGATGGAGCCGTGGTCCGTGGTCAGAAGGACGGGGATCTTCTGGCGGATGGCCTCCTTGATCGCGGTCAGCGCATGCGACCGCTCGAACCACTGCCTTGAAAGCGCACGGAGCGCCTCCTTGTCTCGCGCCACCTCGAGCAGCACGGCGGACTCGGAGCGGCCGTGCGTCAGGAGGTCGACGAAGTTGAAGACCAGCGCGGTGACGCCGGGCTGAGCGAAGTAATTCGGAAGTCGATGCAGCGCCTGCTCGCCGTCGTTCGCCGTGAACACCTTCTCGTAGTGAACCGGGAGGTCCGGACCGGCGAGGCGCCGGATCTGGCGCTGGAAGAGCGCGTCCTCGAAGCCGTTGAGGCTCCCTTCCCCCTCACGCTCCCACCAGCCCGGGTACTCCTTGGCGATGTCGTCCGGGAACCACCCGGAGAAGATCGCATTGCGGGCGTACGGGGTCGCCGAAGGCAGGATCGAGTAGTACAGCCCCTCCTCCACCTCCGCGTGCGCGGCGAGCAGCGGCAGGATCGCCCGCCACTGGTCGAGGCGCAGGCAGTCGATGATGACGAAGAGAACGTGCTTGTCCCGCGAGAGGACCGGATCGAGGAACTGGGGGACGATGTCCACGGAGAGAGGGGGGCGCTCAGCCGCGCCGTTCACCCAGCCACCGTAGTTCTTGACCACGAACTTGCAGAACTCGCGGCGGAAATCGTCGAGCAGGGTCTCGAGCGAGGAGAGAAGGCCGGTCTCGCCAGCCTCCCGCAGCCGCATCTCCCAATCGACGAACTCCGAGTAGTCCTGCGCCCAATCACGCCAATCCCGATCGGCGCCGTTCAGCGCGTTGAGCTCGCGAAAGCGGGACGCGAACTCGCGCGCGACGTGCTGTTGTCTGATGCTCGATCCCTCGAGCAGGCGGGTGACGACGGAGAGCACCTGCCGCGGGGAGGTCGGCTTGACGAGGTAGTCGGCGACCCGCCGGCCGATCGCCTCGGTCATCGTATGGTCCTCCTCGCTCTTGGTCACCATGACGACGGGCACCAGCGGGTCGAGCCGGCGCAGCTCGTCGAACACCTCCATCCCCGAGCGGCCGGGCATCTGCTCGTCGAGCAACACCAGGTCGTACGGGTGCAGACGGAGGAGCTCGAGGGCATCATCCCCGTTCGCGACCGCGTCCACGTGATAGCCCCGCCCCTGAACGAAGAGCAGGTGCGGACGCAGCAGATCGATCTCGTCGTCGACCCACAGGAGACGGCCTTTTTCGACTTTCGGCATGCCGGAAAGGTAGGATTCTCAAGGAAGTTAGTCAACTTGAAGGGGTGGTGGCTATGGGGTATGAGTCGTCAGTCGTCGGTCGCCCTCACCCGGAGACTCACCCGATAGCCGATAGCCGATAGCCGATAGCCGATAGCCCCTTCCCCGCCCATCTCCTACATTGCCGCTCCATGTCCATGCACCCGTTTCTCACCGACCCGCTGCTCCGCGAGTTCGTCCTGGTGACGGATGCGTCGACGGGGACGCGGGCACTCGTGCGGCGGGGGTACCAGCGTTGGGGGGACGCGCTGGGTATACGAGGCGGAAGATCGAGCGGGGTGCGGACGGTGGGCGGCGGGAGAGCGGCGCATCCGCTGGTCGAGCTCGGCGGGGGGGAGCGCGTTCTGGTGCGGGCGTACCGGCGCGGTGGGATGATGCGGCACGTGAACGGCGGACGCTATTTCCTGGGGCACCGCGCGTTCGACGAGCTGCGGGCGACGGAGCATGCCGCCGCGTCGGGCGTGCGGGTGCCGGTCGTGATCGCAGCGCTGGAGCGAGCCGCGCGGCCGGGTTATACCGCCGCGCTCGTCACGCGCTGGATTCCGGGCGGAGGGGAGCTGTCGGCGTGGCTCGTGGGGAAGGATGAAGGCGCGGCGGCGCGCGTGCTGCACGAGTCCGGGGAACAGGTGGGGAAGATGCATGCGGCCGGGGTCGCGCATCCCGACCTGAACCTGCGGAACCTGCTGGTGACGCAGCTGGCGGGTGATCCGCGGGTCTACCTCCTGGACTTCGACCGGGCGCGGCTCTTCGCCGGAGCTGTGCCGGGGGCGAGGCGTGCTCGCGATCTGCGCAGGCTCGCACGCTCGGCGCGGAAGCTCGGCGCCCCGATTGCGCGTGCGGGCTGGGAAGTGTTCCGCGACGGCTACGGCGCGGGGTGGCCCGAAGGGGTGCGCCTGGGGTAGCGTTCCAGCGCCAGCTTTATCTTTTCGAATACCGCTTCGACGGTGATGCGGGCCATCCGCCCGGGCCGGTGCGGCGCCTCCGCGGGATATCCTTCCCCCGGGTCCCCGTACGCATCGACTACCAGGTCGCCATAACGGCCGTACGGGCCGTACTTCCTCGGGTTCGTGTACCCCATCAGCGCGACGCTCGGCGTCCCCAGCGCGACGCCGACGTGCAGCGGGCCGGTGTCCGGCGAGACGAGCACGTCCGCGCGGTCGATCAGGTACACCAGGCGTCGCAGGTCCCACTCGAGCAGGTCGGCAGGCAGATGCGTGGCCAGGCGCAGGACGGTGTCTGCGGCGGCGCGCTCGCGCTCCGAACGTCCCCCCACCAGGAGGCAGCGGGCGCCGAGTTCGCGATGCAGCCGGTCCGCGAGCTCTGCGTAGCGCTCCGCCGCCCACTCCTTCTCCGCCTTGCTCGTCCCTACGACCAGGGCCACGGTGGGGGCGCCGGAGGGCGGTAGCAGGTCCGACTACCTCGCCAATTCGTCCTCGCTGGGCGCGAGCCCCCACTCCAGGACGGCGGGCACGCCGAGATGCTCGAGGAACTCGAGATATTGATCCTGGAAGTGCCGCTGCGGGCGCGCGGCGATGCGCTCGGTGGTGAACAGCCAGTTGACGTCGCGAGCGCGGGCGCGGTCGAAGCCGAGCTTCCGAGGCGCTTCGATCATCGCGGCGATGAGGCCCGCCTTGAGGTAGACCTGCAGCGCCAGCACGAGGTCGAACTCGCGGCCGCGAAGGGTGCGGCGCAGATCGACGAAGGCGCGCCACCCTCGCTTCCGATCGAAGACGATGAACTCGTCGACGTCGGGATGCTCCTTCACGAGCCCGAGTGGGCCAGGCTGAATGATCCAGGTGATGCGTACGCGCGGGTTCGCCGCCCGCAGCGAACGGACCAGCGGAAGCACGTGCACGACGTCGCCGACGGCGCTCAGCATGACGATCGCGACGCGGTCGGGGACCACCGCCGTCATCCTTCCCCCGGTACGGGCGAGGCGCGGGGGGCGTAGCGATCGCGCCAGAGAGCGACCCTGCCGAGCACCTCGTCCACCGTGATCCGCGCCATTCGTCCCGGCCGGCGCGCCGCGGAAACCGGCGCGACCTCACCGGCGTCGTGGTACGCGTCGATCACCAGGTCGTGGAACTTCCGATAGGGCCCCACGCGTGATGGATCCAGCGTGGACATCAGGCTGATGACCGGCCGACCGAGCGCCACCGCGATGTGCAGCGGCCCGGTATCCAGAGAGATCACGAGCGCGCACCCGTCGAGCACCCCGACGAGCTCCCGAAAGGTGATGCCGAGCGTGGAGATCACCGGGCGCCGAGCGCGCTCCATGATCGCGCGCTCCGTCTCACGTTCCCTGTCCGAGCGCCCGCCCACCAGCACCGGCTGCATTCCGTACTCCTCCGAAAGCCGGTCCGCGACCTCCGCCCACCGTTCAGGTAGCCACTCCTTGTCCGCCCGACTGCTTCCGATCACCAGCGCCACCGCTGGACGATCGAGCCCACCAAAGAACCGTCGTTGCCAGGCGATCTCCTCCCCCGGCCAGGGGCCCAGATTCCACTGCACCGGCTCGTGCGGCACGCCGAGAATCCGGAGGAACTCGAAGTACTGATCCTGAACGTGCTGGGGGGCGTGGCTGGGGATCTTTCGATTGGTGACCAGCCAGTTGTAATCCCGCGCCCGGGCCCGGTCGAAGCCCAGCTTGATCGGCGCGCGAGCGAGCGCGGTCACCACGCTCGCCTTGAAGTAGACCTGCAGATCGAGCACGACGTCGTACCGCTGACCAGCGAGCATCCGGCGGATGTCGAGGAAGGCGCGCCACCCGCGCTTCCGATCGAAGAGGATGATCTCGTCGATGTCCGGGTGCCCCCGCACGAGCGAGGCGGGGCCGGGCTGGAGTACCCAGGTGAGGTGAGCGGCCGGGTCGTGTCGCTTGAGCGCGGTCACCACCGAAAGAGCGTGGACCGCGTCTCCCACGGCGCTCATCATCACCATCAGTATCCGAGGCGCGCGGGGCAGCTCGAGGCTCATCGGATCGCCGCCACGGCGGAATCGCCGCGCCTTGGCCGGTCTCCGCCGGACGACGTATATTGGCGAGGCGCTTTCAGTGAGCTCTCCACTATCTCGAGTGCATGAACGACACGATCGGCAGCCTGGTCGCGCAGCTCGCGCAGACGAACATCGAGCTCTGGCACGAGGAGGATAAGGCCCGGGTCGACGACGACCACCAGGTCGCCGCGGCGAAGCGGAACGTCGACCGGCTCAACCAGCGTCGCAACGATCTCATCGAGCGGGTCGACGAGGCGGTGATGCTCGCGATCGAAGAATCTCGAGCCAGGGGCGAGCGTGGCTGAGACGGTCGGCTCGCTCGTCGACAAGATCAGCATCGTGGAGCTGAAGATCTTCCACATGCAGGAGCAGACGGATCGCGAGGACGCCAGCCCCGAGTTCCGCGTGCAGTGCCAGGATCGGCTCTCCATCCTGCGCCGCCAGCGTGACGACCTGGCGGAAGAGCTGAGCGACCTGGTCGCCGCGGTCGCCTCCGGCAAGGTGGTGCCGAAGGTATACCGCCAGTTCAAGATGTACAACGACCCGAGCTATCGTCGCGGCGCCTCCGATCCCCGTGCGAGCTAGCGGGTGAGCCGGCTCCCCGCCACCGCGACGGCGTTGTCGTCGCCGTTGCGGTCGATCAGCTTGTGATAGGGGTCGATCCCCGCTCGCCCGGGCGGCGCGTCCACTGTGACGCGCACCGTCTGAGCCCCTCCCGTGAGTCTGTGCTTCCGCAGGTAAAGCGGCTCACCCAGCGCCTTGTCATCCTCCGCGTTGGGGGCGAAGACGCCCACATCCACCAGATCGCGCATCGGCACCTCTCGCTCGTTGCCGAGGCTGTCCGCCTGTAGCTTCCGCGCCGCGATCCGCATGGTCACCTGATACTTCCCATCCGCCGTCCGCGTGTACGATGCCCGGTCGGTGCGGTTGTCGTAGAGGGTGATGTGCTCGAACAGGTCCTCGAGCACGTAGCGCAGCGAGTCCGGCGTCGCCGCACGGAGATAAGCGTACAGTTCCAGCGAGTTGGTGTACGGAGGCTCCTGGAACTTCACCGCTTCCAGATATCGGCGGAGCGCCTGATTCAGCCGCGCCTCGCCGATGTGATCGCGGAGCTGGTACATCGCGAGCGACCCCTTGTTGTAGTGGATGTACGCCTGGTTCTCCATGATCAGCAGCGGCCGCTCCTTCTTCCGCTCGAATGCGCGGCCCTGGAGGTAGTGGTCGAGCTCGTACTCCAGGAAGCGCCGGATCTGGTCCCTCCCGTACTCCTTCTCCATCACCATCAGCGCCGAGTACTGCGAGAGCGTCTCGGACATCAGAGCCGCTCCCTGAACGTTGCCGCCGACCACCTGGTGCCCCCACCACTGGTGGGCGACTTCGTGCGCCGTCACGTAGAACGGATAGTCGATGTCCTGGTCCGTGTCGGTCACGCGGGCGACGAAGCCGAGACCTTCCGAGTAGGGGATGGTGTTCGGGAAGGACTGAGCGAAATCCTGGTACCGCGGGAACTCCAGGATGCGCACCTGCCGGTGCTGGTACGGGCCAAAGTTGGTCGTGTAGTAGTCCAGCGATTTCTTGATGGCGTCCGCCATCCGGTCGATGTTGTACTCGTGGCCGGGCTGGTAGTAGATCTCGATCGCCACATCCTTCCAGCGATCTCGCTTCACCGCGTAGTCGGCGGAGAGGAAGGCGTAGAAGTTCAGGATCGGCGCGTCCATCCGGTAGTGGAAGTAGCGCCTCCCGTCGGTGCTCCACTGTCTCTGTAGATAGCCCGGCGCGAGGGCGATCTGGTCGGCGCTCGTGCCCACCGTCGCCTCGAAGTCTATCCAGTCGGCGTCGCGCGAGATGTCGTTGTTACGACGGGCGGCGAGGTCGTTCACGGGGGCCATGCGCTCGCGGGGCGGCAGCCCGTGTTTGCGTCGGGTATCGTCGCTGGACAGCTCCGCCTGCGGCTCGTACCCGATCGAGGGGAAGAACCCGCTGTTGAAGAAGGTACCGTTGCGAACCACCTCGAGCCTCTCTGCTCCATTCGCGAAGCCCTCCGTGCGGAAGGCGAGGTCGAAATGCAGGCGGATGGATTCGCCGGGCTGCAGCGGCTGGATGAGCGCGAAGACGTGATAACCGAGCGGCTCGTCGCGTACCACCTCCCGCGATGGACGATCGAAGGAGAGCCGGCGGATGTCGAGGTCATCGTGGAGCAGCAGGTGGATCGAGTCGATCACCGCGCCAGTCCGATTGCGCAGCCGGTACTCCCCCCTGACGGTGACGTCCCGCTCCTCGGGGTAGATCTCCACGTGCAGCCTGACCCCGACGATCCGCGGCTGCGCGATCCCCTCGTATCGCTTGTACGTGCGCTCGTACCGGGCGAGCAGTCGCTCGCCCTCGAGGCGGGTCTCGTATTGGTTCAGTACGTTGGTGTTGTAGAAAACGAAGCCGCCCGCGCCCAGGATCAGCACGCCGGCCAGTACGACGGCCGAGATCGCGGGGCGCGTGAAGCGCAGACGCGCGAGCCGCATGCGCCACGTAGCACCCGTCTCCTCGCCGCGCACCCAGAAGAGATTCGCCAGGACGGCCAGCAGCACCGACCACGCGGCCCAGTACCCCTTCAGCCAGAAGTAGGGCTGCAGGAAGGGGCCCCATCCGTTCATGTCGGAGTAGATGCCCCTGCTCCCAGAGTTGAAGCGGTAGAGGTCGTGCTCCAGCCCCATCGTCCCCATCAGCGACGTGAAAACCAGGTACGCGACCACCAGCAGGTGCCCGAAGTACTTGTGGTTCACGAGCACGTGGACCAGCACGACGAAGGTGGTGAGCAGCAGCAGGTCGAGCAGGTCGAGCCCGAACAGGGTCGTGAAATACAGCCCCAGCTCGAATTTGTAGTACCCCTTCACCGCCTGCAGGACCACACCCGTCACCAGCACCGCCGCCTGCATGAGCAGCAGCATCAGGATCAGCGCCGTCCACTTACCCGCCAGCGGCACCCAGCTCCGCACCGGCGTCGCATCCACCACCTGCTGGATCCTCGCCTCCCGCTCCGCCCAGACCAGCTCGCCGGCGTAGAAGGTGATTACGATCAGTGTGAAGAGGGAGAAGCTTCCTCCAAGCACCTCCAGCACCGCGTACGTCACCGGCCAGGTGGTGGTCCCGTAGATCTCGTCTACCACGTCGGCCATCATGACCATGTACAGCACGCCGCCCCCAACGATCGCGAAGAAGTAGCGATTTCCGACAACCCCCCAGAACGACCGCCGCACAACCGCGACATACTGCTGGAGCTGCGCACCGAACCCGAACGACCGGCGTGGCGTCGGCACCACGATCGGCGCGACGACCGCTTCCTCGGCCGGCGCCGCGGCCCGTCGCCTCCATCCGCGCCACTGCCGCTCCGGAACCTGGTGCTCCATGCGAAACCGTGAGAGCGCGAGCCCCGACAGCACAGCCGCGAGCGCTACCCACAGCAAGCGGTTGGCGAGGAGGAGCCCGTCGACCGGCACGAGGAGCGCATTGCGCTCCGCGGGTGTCCAGTACTTCGTCGCGAGATCCAGCGCTCCCATCCCGAAGGGGTCCGCGAGCGCGGCGAGGCGCTGATTGTCCAGGTCGGACAGGTAGTTGCTCGCCATGAGATAGCCGAGCAGCATGAACGCACCGCCGACGTAATTCGGGAGCATCCGCCGCGTGAGCACCGCCAGCGAGAAGAAGATCAGCCCCGTGAACAGCAGGTTGGGCAGCGTGAACACCAGGTACGGGTGCAGGTACCCGCCGAGGCGAACGGGGCCGAACCGCTCCGCGTCCAGGTACGGCATCAGGCTGGACAGGAGCAGCCCGATGGGGATGGCGGCGAAGATCAACGCGTTCACCAGCAGCGCGCCGGTGAGCCGGCCCGCCAGGTAGCTGGACCGCGAGACGGGCTTGGTGAAGAAGAGCGGGTAGATCCCCGTCTCGAAGTCACGGTAGACCGCGTTGCCCAGCAGCGCAGCCGTGACCAGAACGCCGAAGAGGCCGAGTACCGCGGTCAGGGATGCGGTCACGTACGGGGAGTTCACCTTCACGCTGCCGCCGCTGCCGCCCATCGACATCTGTACCTCGTCCCAGGCGCCGCCGGCCAGGTGGACCATGAAGACGGCGAAGAGGAAGAAGATACCGAAGTAGAGCCAGGTGGAGATCCGCCGCAGATAGTAGCGGAGCTCGAAGCGCAGGATCTCGAGGAA
>JAHWJV010000075.1 GCA_019348265.1 Gemmatimonadota bacterium | reverse complement strand
GGGGACCACGGTGTAGTCGGCAAGCCGGAGACCGGTCGTGGGTACAGGCTTCCCCTATCTTATCCGCAGGTCACGAGAGGGCGAGCGCCAGCGCGGGCCCTCACCCGGCTCGCTTTGGGCTCGCCACCCTCTCCCATGTCTGGGAGAAAGGCTTCAGTTCCAGCGGGATGCGACTTCGGCGACTTACGGCAGCACTTCTGGATGCGGGATGTGAACGCGAAACCGCTTTGGAGCCGATCTGAAGCCCCTCCCCCATTCATGGGGGAGGGTGGCGCGTCTCAGCGCGCCGGGTGAGGGCCAGCTCGCGGCACCACGAGCGGGTCAGGGCGCGCCGAGAAACGGCTGCGTCCAGGCCCGCTCGAAGCCGAGTGCCGCGTCACTCGTAGGGTCCTGCTTGGGCTTCGACGAGACGACCTTGGCGCGCACGTACACCTCGTCCCCGCGGAAGGTGTAGCTCGCGCTCGTGCCGCGAACCTCCTGCAGCACCTCGCCGATCTCGTCCTCGTACCGTCGGGTCGTGCGGACGGGCTTCCCCTCGGCGTCGATCACTGGCGTTCCAGCCGCGTCGTAGCCCTTCCGCGTCCCGATGAACTGCGTCACGAAGCTGACGCCCGCCTCGGGCTCGATCTCCACCGTGATCTTCTGCTCATCTCGGCGCACGTCGCGCAGCACCACCCCGGTAGAGCTGTAGAATTCCCCCGCCTCGATCGCAGTGACGAGCGATTCCGGCGTCAGGTGAGCCGCGCGGACCACGATCCAGCCGCGCCCCGGCCGGGCTACCTTGGAGCTCTCCGGGCGGTAGTGGTGCGCGTCGTCGGTGCCGAGGCCGAAGATCGGCTCGCGCCGCCCCGCCGCGTGCCAGAGCGTCAGGATGATGTCCCACATCCTCTCCGTCCCGGCGCGCTGCGCGTCCCCCTCGTTGTTCACGTCCAGGTGTCCGTTGTAGACCTCGAAGAAGCTCACGCCACGAACGCGGCTGATCTCCTCCGCCGTGATGGCCCAGCGGAAGTTGGGATGGTTGATGAAAGGGAACATCGGCTGCCCCGTCTCGCGACGCTGCGCCAGCACCGCATCGACGTTCTTCTGGATGATCTCGAGCACCGACGGCCCCGGCTGCGGCTCGATCAGCCGCTGCAGATGTATGGCGTTGATGTGGATCACGGAGTCGTTGGTGATCTCCTCGCCGTTGATCAGCAGGAAGCGCCCGGGCTCATCGAAGAGCGTGCGGAACTCGCTGAACGGCTTGAGCCGCACGAACTCGCCGTCCGGCCGCCGCCGCTGCTCGACCCAGCTGCTCCCGAAGCGGGCGAGATACGCGGGCAGCGCCGCGATGGAGCTTCGTGCCTGCTGCCGCGCCCTGGTCGCAGCCGTATCGGTCGCGGCCCGGAGCGCCACCCACTGGCTGCCGGATGCGATCGCGTTGTGCTCGGTGAAGGCGAGGAAATTGTAGCCGTTCCGCTTGTACCACTCCGCGATCATCTCCGGGAACTCGTCGCCGTCGCTCCAGAGGGAGTGGGTATGGAGATTCCCCTTCCACCACCGCGGCGCGGTGGGCTGCTGCGCGGCGAGCCGGGCGCCAGAAAGAAGCAGCAGAATGACGAGCACACCCAGCCAACTTGGCGAGAAGAGCGGCTTTTTCGGCATGGGCATCCTGAGGAGAGGTTCGGCCTTTTCGCGAAGGGCGCTGTCGTCGAATGTAGCGGGCGGGCGTGGCCGACGCGATCGTGCTCGTGTCGGTGGCGCGCCCCGGCCAACGCGCGGCTGGCGAGGCGTTTGCATTAGGTCCGGCCCGAAGCAGTTCACCCACCCCATTCCGGACGGAGACGGCTACGTGGAAACCGGCAACTCGCGGCGCCCGACGGGGCTGCCCGGACTAGACGAGGTACTGCACGGCGGGTTGATCCCGGAGCGGGCGTACCTGGTCCGCGGCGGGCCCGGCACCGGGAAGACGACGCTGGGGCTGCACTTCCTGCTGAGCGGCGTCGCCAGCGGCGAGAAGGCGTTGCTGATCACCCTGGAATCCGCCGAGCCTCAGCTCCGGGAGGACGCGGCCGCGCAGGGTCTGGATCTCACGGGGATCGAGTTTCTCGATCTGAGCCCCACGCGCGACTTCTTCGCGCAGAACCAGAGCTACGACATCTTCTCCCTGGCGGACGTGGAGCGGGACCCGACCACGCGGCGGATCCTGGAGACCATCGAGCGGCTACGCCCGCAGCGCGTTTTCGTGGACGCGGTCACCACGCTGCGCTACCTGGCGTCGGATGCCTTCCAGTTCCGCAAGCAGGCACTCTCCTTCGTGCGGTACCTGGTCGAGCACGGCGCCACGGTGCTGATGAGCTCGGAGCCGACCGACAGCGTCCCGGACGACGACCTGCGCTTCATGTGCGACGGGATCATCGACCTGGATGTCTCGCCGACACACGGCGTGCTGCGCCGGACGCTCAGCATCAGCAAGTTACGTGGGTCGGACTTCGAGGGCGGTTTCCACTCGATGCGCCTGACGAACCGCGGAATGGAGGTGTATCCGCGGCTGGTCCCGGGGGCGCACGAGCGGGCGTTTTCGCCGGAGCTGATCCCGTCCGGGATACCGGAGCTCGACGAGATGCTGGGTGGGGGAATCGAGCGGGGAACGATCACGATCCTGAGCGGCCCCAGCGGCGTGGGCAAGACCACGGTGGGGATCCAGTTCATGGCCGAGGCCGCGCGCCGCGGGCAGCGCTCGGTGGTGTATGCGTTCGAGGAGCAGATCGACACGCTGATGCACCGCTGCGACGGGATCGGCTTGCCGGTCCGGGAGATGATGACGAGTGGCACGTTGTCCGTGGTGGAAGTCGAACCGCTGCGGTTCTCCCCTGGGGAGTTCGCGTTGATGGTGCGGAGGGAGGTCGAGGAGCACGACGCCCGGATCGTGATGATCGACGGGATCGCGGGGTACGAGCTCACGCTCGCGGGGGACGATCTGGTGACCCATCTCCACGCGCTCGGCCGCTACCTGAAGAACATGGGCGCGACGGTGCTGCTTATGAACGAGGTGGCGGGGATCACCGGGGACTTCAAGGCGACGGAGGTAGGGATCAGCTATCTCTGCGACAACCTCGTCTTCTTGCGCTACCTGGAGATCAACGGCGAGCTGCGGAAGTCCATCGGCGTGCTGAAGAAGCGCCTGGGCGACTTCGCGAAGACCATTCGGCAGATCGAGATCACCTGCGACGGAGTCATCGTCGGCGAGCCGCTGTCCGGTCTTCGCGGCCTGCTGACGGGAACGCCGCGGCCGCTGCGCGGCGACATGGGCGGGGGCGCCGCGTGAGCTCCGCGCCGACCGCGCGTCTTCCCACGGCGCCTCCGGAAAACGGGAGCCCACCGGGAGCCAGGTCGAGCCGTATCCTTCTGTTGATGGATCAGCGGGAGAACGGAGCTTTGCTCGCAGAGGAGCTCTCGCGCGACCACGAGCTGCTCCTGGCGGATTCGGACGAGGCACTGGAGCAGGACTTCGATCTCTGCATCCTGGACGGCCGCGCGCTGGACCGTCTGTGGGAGCTGGTCAAGCAGCGCAAAGCGCGGGAGCACCCGACCTTTCTCCCCGTCCTGATGGTGACCTCCCGGCCCGGCGTGAAGATGATCACGCGGCACGTGTGGCAGAGCGTCGACGAGCTGATCATCACCCCGATCGAGAAGCCGGAGCTCCGCGCGCGGGTGGCGATCCTGCTTCGTGTGCGGGGCCTGTCGCTCGCGCTGCGGAGCCGCGGCGAGGAGGCTCGGGCGCTGGCGGAGAGCCTGGCTGACCGGGCGCGCGACATGGAAGCGCAAACCACACAGCTGGAGGCGCAGACCCGGGAGCTGCGCTGGAGCGCGGAACGCCTCGCGGAGCGCACCCTCGCGGCGGAAGAGGCGAACCGGGTGAAGGGGCAGTTCCTGGCCACGATGAGCCACGAGCTGCGTACGCCGCTCAACGCGATCGGCGGCTATGCGGAGCTCATGGAGATGGGGCTACGCGGTCCCGTCACGGCGGAGCAGCACGCGGACCTGTTGCGCATCCAGGCGAGCCAGCGTCACCTGCTCGGGCTGATCAACGAGGTGCTCAACTACGCCAAGCTGGAGACCGGCGCGGTCCACTTCCACCTCGAGAACGTACCCGCGCGCGAGGTGGTCGCCTCCTCGGAATCCCTCGTCACTCCCCAGGCCAAGGCGAAGGGGCTGCTCCTCGAGGTCACGCCCTGCGAGGAGGACGTGACCGTCCGAGCCGATGCCGAGAAGCTGCTCCAGATCCTGGCGAACCTGCTTTCCAACGCCATCAAGTTCACGGAGCGCGGCGGACGGGTGAGCCTCTGGTGCGGGATCTCCGGCGACGCGGTGCTCTTCCGGGTGAGCGACTCCGGGATCGGGATCCCGACGGACAAGCTGGAAGAGATCTTCGAACCCTTCGTCCAGGTGCGCTCCGACCTCACGCGCACGGCAGAGGGAACGGGCTTAGGGCTTGCGATCAGCCGCGATCTGGCGCGCGGCATGGCCGGTGAGCTGGTGGCGGAAAGCGTGCCCGGCTCCGGCAGCACCTTCACGCTGACACTGCCCTCCGGGATTCCCCGCTGAGTCGCCGTTCGCCTCTTCCGGGAGATCGCTTCGATGCCAGACGCCTCCGTACGACTCGAGAGCAGCCTGTCCGCCGAGGACCGCCAGACCATCATCGAGGGGCTGGTCGGATACAACATCAAGCAGGGGTACGTTTGGGAGCACGAGCCGGTCAACCTGACGGCCCGTGCGAACGACGGCCGCGTAGTGGGCGGGCTGCTCGGTGAGATCAACCTCGGATGGCTCTTCGTTTCGGCGTTGTGGGTCGATTCGGAAGTACGGGGCTCCGGCGTCGGCTCCCAGCTCATCCGCGAGGCGGAGGCTCAGGCGAAGGAACGCGGCGCCGTCGGCATCTATCTCGATACCTACAGCTTTCAGGCGAAGCCGTTCTACGAGCGTATGGGCTTTCAGCTGATCGGGGAGCTCCCGGACTGCCCACCCGCGGGAGCGAAATACTACCTCGCCAAGCGTTTGCGCCCCTAGCCGCAACGAGGGCTCGGACGCCATGATGGCGATCGCGCTGACCAGGCAGCGGCCGAGCTCCACTCCCTGCAGCGCCGCCTCGCGGAGCTCCCGAGCTGAACGGCGCCCTACTCCACACTAGCATGCTCAGGCGAGAGCACATACTCACGACGCAGATCCTCATTCCGCGGCCGCGCGAAGAGGTGTTCGAATTCTTCGCGGCCGCCGAGAACCTCCAGAGGATCACCCCGCCGGAATTGGGCTTCGAGATAACCACGGCGCTGCCGATCAGCATGGGCGCGGGAGCGCTCATCGACTATCGGCTCCGCCTGTTAGGCGTCCCCTTCCGCTGGCGGACGCGGATCGCACGCTGGGAGCCCGGCAACGCCTTCGTAGACGAGCAGATCAGCGGGCCGTACGCCCTCTGGGTGCACACCCACACCTTCCGCGACGCGCAAGGTGGAACGCTCGTCCGAGACGAGGTGCGCTACCGCCTCCCTGGCTTCCCCTTCGGCGAAGTCGCCTATCCGCTCGTCCGCCTGCAGGTGGGGCGCATCTTCGACTACCGCGCGCGACGGCTGCGCGAGCTGCTCGGCCCACGCGCGTAGCTCACCCGACGAACGCGTCGCGCAGGCGCTCCCCCAGCGTCGGCTCCGTCGCGCCCGAGCACCCCGCCGGATCCGGCTTGCCGTTGAACTCTTCCGCGGTCGTCGCGACCTGCGGAAACTGCGAACGCACCACCTCCGCCTCCGCTTCCGCCCCGTAGCTGATCAGCAGCCGGTCCCCAGAGCGGAGCAGGACGTTGCGGACGGAGAACTGCGGCTGCCCGTTCAGCACGAACTTGAGGGACTTCCCCGGCCCCGCCGTGAGGATGCGCCCGTCGTCCAGCGCGAGGTACTTGTCCCCCAGGCCCATCCGCAGGTTGATCAGGAAATGGTCCCAGGTGACCCCGCCGTGGTGCACGTGCACCACGTCCTGATTGTTGTTGTGCAGATGCACTCTCTCCGTCGGCAGTACCGTCTCGCTCACCTTGCACGCGCCCACCTCTTCCATGTACCGGTCCCCGCGCAGGTCCACTCGCTCACCGTCGACGAATAGCGCGAAGTTCGCGTGGAAGTGCGGATGCGCCTCGGGTGGCACGAAGAAGAAGCGATACCCGGCGAGCCCGGTGACGCCGAGGACCATGCCGAGAACAACGCCAAGGACAGATTTCACGTCCGTCTCCCTTGTTCAGACAAACCCGATCGAGTGTGTGGAGGCCGTGTTCCAACTGGCAAGCAGCGAACCGTCTCTGCCATCCTCCAGCACAACTTGTCATCCTGTCAGGATGACAAAGGCGCTTTCGGCGTCTCGTTGCGAGCGCACATGGCCGTGGCTCACAACTCCAGCCTCACCCCTCCGTTCACCGTCCGTCCTTCGAGAGGTGCCCACGCGTCGGTGGTCCAGCGCCCCTCCGGCGAGCGCGCGGGAAGGAGCAGCGGCTCGTACCGCGACTGCCGCACATCCAGCAGGTTCTCGGCGTTCAGGAAGAGCCGGGCGCGCCCGACACGCCGCTCGACCAGGAGGCCCATGATGAGGTAGGGCCGGCTCGTGTCGCGGTAGGGGTTCTCGTCCAGCGACTGGCGGCCCGTGTAGTACAGCTCCAGCCCCACGCGCCCGGTCCCTTCTTCCTCCCACATCCCGACGATGCCGGCGGCGTGCCGCGGCGTCAGCGGGACCGGACGGCGACCCGGGCGGTCGGGATCGTCCTCCGTGGAGCGAAGATGCGTGTAGGTGGCGGTCAGATGGAACGGCGCCGGGCTCCACCGCGCCAGCATCTCGCCGCCGAAGGTGCGAGTCGGTCCGGGGGCGTTCGCCACGCGCAGGGACCCACCCATGGGTAGCACCTGAAGCGGATGCTCGACCCGGGAAGCGAAGGCGGTCGCGTTGAGCTCTACGCCAGCGACCGTGCGACCCAGGTCGAACGAGGCGCTCCGCGCGCGCTCTGCCCGCAGCCTGCCGAGCGGGAGCACCCTGCGCAGACCTACGGCCTCCGTCTCGTCGGTGAAGGGCGTGGGCGCAAAGTAGCCGGTCCCGAGGGACGCGCGCGCCGTCCACGCACCCGGCCGGAAGAGCACCGACACTCGCGGGTTGAGGAACGTGCCGTATTCGCTGTGACCATCGAGGCGGCCGCTGAGCGCGAGCGTGAGCCAGCGCGCGGGAGCGAGTTCGTTTTGCGCGAACAGCGAAGGGATCGAGTAGCCGAAGTCGAAGCCCGCGACGTGCGCCGCGTCGTAGCTCTCGCGCTGAAAGGCCGCGCCCACCACCCAGGCGTTGCGGGCGGTCTCACCAGCGTACGCCACCTCGGCGAAGGCCGTCGCGTGCGCGTCCCGCTCGCGCGAGTCACCGAACAGGTGTCTATGGCGCTGGCCGGAGAGCGAGCCGCGCACCGTCAGCAGCCGCTCGCCGCCGACGAGGAACCGCCCCACGACGCCGGCGTCCGCCCGACGCGTCTCGAGCTCCTCGGGAAAGTCGTTGCCCGCGGGCGTGAGCCGCCCTTCGCGCGTGCCGCCACTACGGTTTTCAACCGTTGTACCCACCGTGAGGAAGAGCGACCTTCCTGCACCGTCGTTCCAGAAGAGTCGCGGGCGGAGTACCCCGCGGGTGTACCCGGGAAGGTCCGCCCAGCCGTCGCCGTCCACGTCTGCCTGCCCCTGGCGGTGCGCTCCGCCGAGCAGGGTGTAGCCCCACTGTTCGCTGAGCTCGTCCGCGACCCAGAGCACGCCGTCGGTCCCGCCGAGCGTCGTCTGGTTCAGCAGCAGCTCGCGCTCTCGCTCCGGCCGCCGCGAGATCAGGTTGATGACGCCGCCGAGCGCCGACGAGCCGTACAGCGCGGAGGCCGTCCCCTTGATCACCTCCACCTGACCCAGGTCCATCGGCGGGATCTGCAGCATGCTCAGCGAGCCGCTCTGCCCGCCGTAGAGCGGCAGCCCGTCCGACAGGATCTGTGTGTATCGCCCGGTCAGCCCCTGGATGCGCACGTTCGCGCCTCCGAGCGACGGCGAGGTGTTCTGTACGCGCAGCCCGCTCGTCTCGTTGAGCATCATCGCGATGTCGCCGGGCGTCATCAGCAGCTTCTCCTCCACCTCCTCCTGCGCAAGAACCTCCACCCGCAGCGGCTCGTCCTCGATCCTCGACGCGGTCCGCCGGCGAGTGGACGAGACGACCACCCCCTCCAGCTCTTCGGCCCGGGGTAAGAGGGTGATCGCCAGCGTGGTATCGGCGCCCTGCCTCACGCCGATGCTCACCGTCTCGGGGGTGAAGCCGAGCTTCTCCACGCGAATGGTCCGGGTGCCGGCCAGGAGGGGGAGGGTCGCACTTCCAGAGGCGTCGGTGCGCCGCAGCACACCCCCGGCGCGCACCAGCGCCTCGGCGACGGGAGCCCCCTCGCTGGTTACGATCGTGGTAACGGACGCAGTTCGCTGCGCGAGCAGCGGGCTCCCAGGTCGCCACAGGAAGATCGCGGCCGCGAGGCACACGATCGCCGGTATACGTTTCAAACTGAACTTTCTCGGCCTGGGAGCACGCGGAGATCCGTGGCGGATCAGGGTTTTCCGATCCTACCGCCGGAGCGCCGCGATCGAAAGCCCCCCGGCGCTGCCGATGGGGTTTTTGATCCACGCTGGAGCCGAGCCGATCGTAGAGCCCGGAGAGCTCCGCGACCGAGACGCTGGACGACTGTCCGGCCCAGAAGAGGGCTACGCGACCCGGGAGCTTGCGAGGCGGCGCTGGTTTCTCGATAGTGAGCGTGACCGCGCGCACCCGTGGTGCTTCCCACGCAGCGCGCGTGCTCACCTCCGACTGGCGGACCCCATTCGAGAAACAGTACCAGAGGAACACCGATGACCATCTCGCGCCGCGACTTCGTCGCCCGCTCCGCCGCGGTAGGCCTGGGGCTGCCCGTGGCCGCCGCCGCGGCCGCCAATGTGCCGGCGCCGGCCGCGGCGCGTCCGATCACCATCTTCTCGAAGCCTCTGCAGTGGCTCAGCTACGAGGAGCTCGGGGCGATGATCGCGGAGATCGGCTTCGATGGGATCGACCTGCCGGTGCGTCCGGGCGGGCACGTGCTCCCGGAGCGGGTCGCCGATGACCTCCCCAGGGCGTACGAGGCCTTCCGCAAAGCGGGTGTCGCGCTACCGCTGATCACGACCGCCATCGATGACCCGCGCAGCCCCGCGACCGACGCGATCCTGCGCACCGCGAGCGGCCTGGGCATCCGCTACTACCGCATGAACGCGCTCTCCTACCCGGGCGGCCAGAGCATTCCCGAAGCCCTGGACGGACTGCGCGTCCGCATGCGCGACCTGGCCGAGGTGAACCGCCGCCACGGCGTTCACGGCGCTTATCAGAACCACGCCGGCGTCCGCGTTGGTAGCCCCGTCTGGGATCTCTGGCACATTCTCCGGGAGCTGGATCCCCGCTGGATCGGCGTCCAGTACGACATCCGCCATGCGACCGTCGAGGGAGGCACCAGCTGGCCCCTGGGCCTGAAGCTCCTCGCTCCTCACATCACCAGCATCGACGTCAAGGACTTCATCTGGTCCAGGAACTCGGCCGGCCGCTGGCGCATCGAGAACGTGCCCCTCGGCGAGGGTATGGTCGACTTCGCCAACTACTTCAAGCTCGTCAGAGAGCTGGGGATCTCCGGGCCGATCTCCGTGCACTACGAGTACGCGCCCTACGAGTCCATGGCCAAGCCGGCATCCCCGAAGGAACACGTTCGACGCGCCGTGACGGACATGCGGCGCGATCTGACCACGCTCCGGGAGATGCTCGATGCCGCCGGGATCGCGACCGGACCGGCCCCGGCATAGATCGCCTCATGTCCAGCGGCCGCCGCGGCGGGCAGAATACCGCGGCTGGCGCGGCTGCAAGAGACGAAACGCTTGACATGCTGCCGTGCGACGATTATTTAACATAATCGTTAATTAACCGATGAGTTAATGAGAAGGATGGACGAAGATCGGCTCGACGCGACTCTGGCTGCGCTGGCGGACCCGACGCGCCGCGCGATCTTGAACCGGCTCGCCAGCGGGGAGGCGACGGTGACGCAGCTCGCGGAGCCGTTCTCGATCAGCCTGCCCGCGGTATCGCGGCACCTGAAGGTGCTGGAGCAGGCGGGGCTGATCACGCGGGGTCGAGAGGCACAGTGGCGTCCCTGCAGACTGGCGCCGGAGCCTCTCCGCGAGGTGGACGACTGGCTGGATCGGTACCGACGTTTCTGGGACGAGAGCTTCGACAGGCTGGACGAGTACCTCAAAACCCTTCAATCCAGGCAGAAGAACGATGATGCGGACCGAGACGCACGCTGACGCACAGGTGCCCGCCGCTCCGGAAGGGACCTCGGACCGAGAGATCGTGATGACCCGGGTGTTCGATGCGCCACGTGAGCTGGTGTTCGACGCCTGGACCGACCCCGCGCATGTGGCGGAATGGTACGGACCGAACGGCTTCAGCCTGACGGTCCACGAGATGGATGTCCGGCCGGGGGGCACGTGGCGGTTCATCATGCACGGCCCGGATGGCACCGACTACCCGAATCGAATCGTGTACCGGGAGGTGGTGCGGCCGGAGCGGCTGGAATACGACCATGGCGGCGACCAGGACGACGACCCTGCACGCTTCCAGGTGACCGTCACCTTCACGAGATCGG
>JAHWJV010000074.1 GCA_019348265.1 Gemmatimonadota bacterium | reverse complement strand
GAACGCAGTTTCATCCCGAGATCGTGCTGGAGGCCGAGGTGCGCGCGCTGGAGGAGGAAGACGGCCACATCATGGTGCGCACGGCGCGTGGCGACTATGCGACGAGGACCGTCATCATCACGGCCGGCAAGGGCGCGCTGAACCCCCGGGTGCTGGAGTGTCCCGGGTGGGAGGAGCACTTCGGAGATGCCGGCGGGATCCACACGCACGTTCGCCAGCCGGAGGACTTCCGCGGCCGCCGCGTGCTGCTGGTGGGCGGCGGCGACTCGGCGGTGGACTGGGCGCTGGGCCTTCAGGGCATCGCGCGCGAGGTGACGCTGATCCACCGGCGGGACCAGTTCCGGGCGCACAAAGCGAGCGTCGACGAGATGCGGACGCTGGTGGCCGATGGGAAGCTGACCATCCTCACCCCGTACGAAGTGCAGCAGATCGACGGCGACGGTGGCTGCGTCCGCGCGGTCGCGATCGTGAACTCCGAGAACAAGGAAGTTCGCACTCTCGAGATCGACACCGTCATCGCCCTGCTCGGCTTCAAGCCCGATCTCGGACCGATCGCCACGTGGGGGCTGGAGCTGGAGAAGAACTCGATCAAGGTGACCAGCCTGATGGAGACGAACCTCCGCGGTGTCTACGCCGCCGGAGACGTGGTCCACTATCCGGGCAAGCTGGAGTTGATCGCCACCGGGTACGGCGAGGCGGCGGTGGCTGTGAACAACGCGGCGCACTTCCTCAACCCGAAGGCGCGCGTGAACCCGGGGCACTCGACGAACCTGAAGATCTTCGCGCAGGAGGAGGCGGAGGCGGGGGCGGGGGCGTGACGCGGTGACGGAAGTTCAACGTGCAAAGTTCAAGGTGCAAAAATGGGACGTGCGAAACTTCTCGCCGTTTTCCCCTGTACTTTGAACTTCGAGCTCTGGACCTTTGAACTTTGAACTGATCAGCTGACCATGGACCCGGCAGGCAGAGTCGCCCTCGTCACGGGCGGGGGAATCCGTGTGGGACGGGCGATCGCGCTGGGGCTCGCGAAGGCCGGGGCGCGCGTCATCGTTCACTACAACCGTTCGGCTGGGGAGGCGGAAGAGGTCGTCGCACAGATCCGGAATGGTGGTGGGGAAGCGGTCGCCATGGGGGCCGATCTGTCCGTGCATGGGGAAGTCGAGCGCCTCGCGGACGAGGCGCTCGCCGCATTCGGCGGGGTCGACATCCTGGTCAACAGCGCTTCGATCTTCCCGGAGGAGGGTCTCGGGGACATCGACGAGGCGCTGTGGGACCGCACGATGGCGATCAATCTGAAGGCTCCCTTCTTTCTCACTCAGCGGATCGGTCTCGCGATGCGCGCGCGCGGGGAAGGCGTGGTCATCAATCTGGGCGACCTCGCCGGGTTGCAGTCGTGGCTCGGCTACGCAGCGCACGCGGTGTCGAAGGCGGGGCTCATCCACTTCACCAGGGTGGCGGCGCGAGCGCTGGCACCGGAGGTGCGCGTCGCCTGTATCGCTCCGGGGACCGTCCTTCCGCCGGACGACCACCCGGAGGACGAGATCCAGAGGCTCGCCGAGCGTGCTCCGCTGCGGCGCAACGGCACTCCGGAGGACGTGGTGGAGGCGGTACTCTACCTGATCGGCGCGACCTTCGTCACCGGCGAGGTGCTGGTCCTCGACGGCGGCCGCATCCTGAGGTCCTGAGGAACTACGCACCCGCCGGGCGGTTATATTGTCACACCTCCGCTCGAAGAGCTCGCGGAAGGCGCGCCCGCGGCGCCCCCGCGGAGTCCCGCGCTGACGATCCCACTCGATGGCCGCACGCGCCCCCACCGGCAGGATCAGACGTAAGCCCCCCAAGAAGGCGGCGAGCACGCGTGTGCTTCGCGGCCTGGCGGTGCTTACGCTTCTCGCGGCCGTCGCGGTGGGCGGCGGTTTGATCTGGCTCTGGCCGCGCTGCTCCGGGGCGAGCTGTCCGTCGGTGGTGGCGCTCCGTGAGTACACACCCCCGCAGGCGAGTCGGGTGCTCGACCGGGACGGGCGGGTGCTCGCGCATCTCGCGCCGGAGCGGCGCATCGTGATCCCGCTGGAGCGCATTCCCGCGAAGGTCGCAGGCGCGTTCCTCGCCGTCGAGGACAAGCGCTTCTTCGAGCATGAGGGGGTCGACTATCGCCGGGCGATGGGCGCGCTGGTGCGGGACATCCAGACGATGAGCTTTCGGCAGGGCTTCAGCACCATCACCATGCAGCTCGCCAGGAACGTCTTCCCGGAGCACCTGACCCGGGAGAAGACGTTGAAGCGGAAGGCGTGGGAGATCGTCCTCGCGCGCCAGATCGAGAAGGAGTTCGCGAAGGACGAGATCCTGGAGATGTACCTGAATCAGATCTACCTCGGCAACGGGCTGTACGGGGTCGAGGCGGCCGCGCATGGGTACTTCGGCAAGCCGGCGGTGGAGCTAGACGAGTCGGAGGCCGCGCTGCTGGCCGCGATCCCCAAAGCGCCCAGCACCTACGATCCGCGACGGAACGTCGCCGCGGCGGTGCGGCGCCGGAACCTCGTGTTGCTGCAGATGGCCGACGCCGGGCTCATCTCGCCGATCGAGGCCCAGGACGCCCGCAGCGAGCCGCTCGGGCTGACACCGCCGCAGGAAGCCCGGGGCGCCGCCCCCTACGTGGTCGCGGCCGTCCGCCGCGAGCTCCGCGAGCGGTTCGGGCCCGAGGCCGACAATGCCGGCTACATCATTCGCACCGCCGTCGACCGCGATCTCCAGCGTACCGCGGAAACTGCGCTGCGGGAGCAGCTCGCCTCGATCGAAGATGACGAGCTCGGCAACTTCCGGGGCGCGAGCTGCTCGGACGGGGAAATCGCCGACGCGAGGCGGTGTCTGCAGGGCCTGTTCGTCGCCATGGACGCCACCAACGGCGACATCCTCGCCCTGGTCGGTGGGCGCGACTACGCCTCCAGCCAGTTCGATCGCGTCTACCAGGCGCGGCGCCAGCCCGGCTCGGCGTTCAAGCCGATCCTGTACGCGACGGCGATCAGCGCGGGAATCCCGATCAGCACGCAGCTCGTCGGCCCGGGCAGCACCGACTTCGAGGGGGGGTACCAGCCGGCGGATCACGTCGCCGACAGCCTGAGCCTCGACCTGCGGGAAGCGCTGAGACTCTCGTCGAACCGCGCCTCCGTAGCGCTCGGCGAGCGCGTGGGAGTTCAGCCGGTGATCCAGACGGCGCGCTCTCTCGGGATCACGACGCGAATCGAGCCTTACCCGTCGACGTTCCTGGGCGCCGCGGCCGTGATGCCACTCCAGCTCGTCGCGGCGTTCACCGCGTTCGCGAACGAGGGGATCCGATCTGCCCCGCGGCTGATCCTGCGGGTGGAAGACGCCGATGGCGAGGTGCTGTACCAGGCGCCGGTTGCTCAGAAGCTCGCGTTCACCCCAGAGGCGGCGTTCCTGACGACGAGCCTCATGCGAGAGGTGGTCGACCATGGTACCGGCTATCCCGCGCGCGCGGCCGGGCTTCGCTACGAGGTCCCCGCCGCGGGGAAGACCGGGACGACCAACGAGTCCACCGATGCCTGGTTCGTCGGGGTGACCCCGGATATCGCGGCCGGGGTATGGATCGGGTTCGACCAGCCGCGGACCATCTTCTCGGGCGCGGATGGCTCCAAGCTGGCCGCGCCGCTGTGGGGGAGGATACTCGGGAAGTATTACGCGAGCCGCCCGACGCCCGCCGAGTGGGCGCCGCCTGCGAACGTCGTCTCGGCCACGATCGACCGGGCGTCGGGGATGCTCGCTACCGCTGGCTGCGGCCCGGCGGACATACGCGACGAGTGGTTCATCGTCGGCACCGAGCCGGTGGAGTACTGCCCGCTTCACCCAGAGCCCGGGATCGGCGGGTGGTTCAGCCGACGCGTGCGTGATCTGGGCGAGCTGTTCGGAGGAGAGCGGGACACCGCGACCTTCGTCCCACGCCAGAGGCCCGGGATCCGCCGGTAAACGATCTCACCGGTTCTTGAGAAAGACCCCTCCGCCGGCGCGTCCGGTGGAGGGGTCCTCGTCTTTCGGACCGCCCTGGGCGAGACCTAGTCAGATGGCGTCGGCGATGCCGATGGAGGATTCGGCGGTCTCGAGCACGGGCGGCTGTGCCTCGTCGACGCCCTGGTGAGAGAGCCAACGCTCGGCCTCCAGCGCGGCCATGCACCCGGTGCCGGCAGAGGTGATGGCCTGGCGGTAGTAGTCGTCGATGACGTCGCCCGCCGCGAAGACGCCGGGTACGCTCGTCTCCGTACGCCAGGGGCAGGGAGTGAGGATGTACCCGTGCGCGCTGGTGTCGAGCTGACCCTGGAGGAACGCCGTGTTCGGCGTATGGCCGATGGCGACGAAGAGGCCACCGACCTCGATCTCCCGCTCCTCGCCGGTCCTCGAGTCTTTGAGTCGAAGTCCGGTGATCTCGTTCTCCCCCAGTACGTCCGCGACCTCGGTGTTCCACTCCACGCGAATCTTCGGGTTCGCGAGCGCGCGCTCCGCCATCACCTTGGACGCGCGGAAATGGTCGCGGCGGTGGATGATCACCACCTCGCTCGCGAACTTGGTCAGGTACGTCGCCTCCTCCATCGCCGAGTCCCCGCCGCCGACCACCGCGAGCCGCCGGTTGCGGAAGAACGGCAGCGCCCCGTCGCAGACGGCGCAGGCGGAGACGCCACCGCCGATCTGCGCGAGCCGCTCCTCGTTGTCGAGCCCCATCCAGTTCGCGCGCGCACCCGTCGCAACGATGACCGAGAGCGCCTCGACCTCATCGCTCCAGCTCGGCTTCAATCTGAACGGGTACGCCGAGAAGTCGACCGAGGCTATGTTCTCCGAGATCACCTCCGTCCCGAACCGCACAGCCTGCGCTTTCATCCTGGCCATCAGCTCCTGACCGTCGATTCCCTCCGGGAATCCGGGGAAGTTCTCGATATCGGTCGTGAACATCAGCTGCCCCCCCGGGATCATCTCGCGCGACGGCTCTCCCTCGTAAACCACAGGCATGAGCTGGGCGCGGGCGAGGTACAACGAGGCTGTCCAGGCGGCGGGGCCGCTCCCGATCACGACCACCCGGTGAGGATTCGTCTGAGCCATTAACGGTCTTCTTCGTTTACGGTCGATTGGGATGACGAGGGGCGGTCGCACCGCCCGGACGAAATATACACTTGTTCGCCCGTACGCGCATTCAGCGAGCGGCGTGGCCAGGCACCGGATCCAGCGGCACGCGGGCGCGAAGCTCGGTCTTCTTCCCCGGGGCACTGTCGATCTCGACGGAGCCGCCGACGTAGAACGCGCGCTCCTCCATCCCGAACAGCCCGAGACCACGGCCTTCCGCACGGGTGGCCGCCACGTCGAACCCCACGCCGTCGTCGACGACGGAGAGCTCCACCGCACCTGCTCCACGCCGCAGCCGGACCGCCACCCGGTGGGCACCCGAGTGGCGGACGGCATTGGAGAGCGCCTCCTGCGCGATGCGGTAGAGCGCGAGCTCGGCCGGCCCGGTCAGGACGCCGTCGAGCGGCTCCGCCTCCATCCGCACCTCTACGGCGCTGCTCTCGGCGAGCGCACGGATGTGCGACTCGAGCGCGGGGACGAGCCCGAGATCGTCGAGCGCGGGCGGCCGGAGCCCGCGCGCGAACCGGCGGATCCGCTCCAGCGCCTCGCCGATCTCTCCGCGAAACTGGTCCAGGAGCGCGTCCCGGGAGGCGGGGTCGTCGGCGCCTCGCGCCAGACGGAGGCGGATGAGCAGCGCGGCGAGGGTCTGCGCGGTGTCGTCGTGCAGCTCTCGCGAGATGCGCTTCCGCTCCTCCTCCTCCGCGTTCAACGCACGCGCCGCGACCTCCCGCAGCCGCTGGCCGTAGCTCTCCAGGTTGTCGAGCATGGCGTTGAATGTCCGCGTCAGACGCTCGAGCTGCCGGTCGGCCAGCGCGGACTCGGGCACGCGGGCGTCGAGATCGCCACCCTGAACGCTGGCGGCAGTCTCCTCCAGCAGCTTCAACGGGGTGAGCGCGAGTCGCAGGATCAGCGCGTTCACCAGCACTGTCACGCCTACGCCGCCGAGCGCGAGCAGCGCTACCAGCAGCGGGGTGGACCCCCCGCCGCTTCGCATGTAGTGAAGCGTGATGGCCGTTCCGAGCACCGCGCCCAGGATCACGATGATCGCATTGGCGATCAGGATCTTGTAGAAGAGGGGAACGCGCAGCAGGGCGAGCGCTGGGCCGGACGGGGGTGTTCTGAGCATCGGGCTAAGGTAATCGGCGCCGCAGTGCCGGGAAATAGAGCGCCGAGGGGCCGTCCCGACTGCCGCCGGCGGGTGGCGAAACGCGGCCGAAAGTGTATATTCCCGCCGGCTCGGGGGCCTCGTGACGCGGCCTCCGAGTGCGTAACTCGGAACGAATGGATTGTCTCTTGTGAGCTCTACTATCGACGCGATCGGCCGCCCCGGCGAGCCGTCGATGACCACCGCGACGGAGCGGGCCGGCCGGCTCGCGATCGGCGCGCCGGACGGCGGCGGCGCGCGCCAGCGCATTCGAGACTACGTCACGCTGACGAAGCCGCGGATCATCTCGCTCCTGCTGGTCACGACCGTGGCGCCGATGATGCTCGCGGTGCGCGGATGGCCGAATAGCTGGACCGTCCTCTGGACGATGCTCGGCGGGTATCTGATGGCGGGCGGGGCGAACGCCATCAACATGTATCTGGATCGCGACATCGACCGGCAGATGGCACGGACGGCCTTGCGGCCGATCCCCAGCGGCCGCATGTCCCCCGCTCACGTTCTGGGATTCGGAATCACGCTGGGAACGGCGGCGTTCGCGCTCTTCTGGACGCTGGTCAACCCGCTCAGCGCGGTGCTCGCGCTCAGCGGCCTGCTCTACTACGTCTTCATCTACACGCGCTGGCTCAAGCGTACATCGCCGCAGAACATCGTGATCGGGGGTGCGGCCGGCGCGTTCCCGCCGCTCGTCGGCTGGGCGGCGGCGACGGGAGAGGTGACGCTGACCGCGGTCTATCTCTTCCTCATCGTCTTCTTCTGGACGCCGCCCCACTTCTGGGCGCTCGCGCTGATAAAGCAGAAGGACTACGGCAGGGTCGGTGTGCCGATGGCGCCGAACGTCTGGGGCGAGCGCGAGACTCTGCGCCAGATGCTCTTCTACGCGCTCGTCCTGGTGCCGCTCACCATCATCCCGGTGGCCTTTGGGGGGATGGGGTACGTCTACGGGCTCAGTGCGCTGGCGCTCGGCGCCTGGCTGGTCTGGGGGGTGATCGCCGTTATGCGGGCCGTGAACCTCACCCAGCCCGCCTGGGCGCTTTACCGCAACTCTCTCCTGTACCTCGCGCTGCTGTTCGCGGCGATGGCGGTGGACGGGTTCTTCCCGGGCGCGCGGGTCGGCGGCGGCCGCGAGCCGCTCGAGCTGCGGAACCCCGACATCTCCGACGTCAGCCCGGCCCCACTCGCACCCGCCGGCCCGCTGAGATGAGCCTACGCGGCGCTCGGGACCCCTGGGCTCGGCCGTCCAGGGAGAACCGCGTCGCAGTGGACGGCTTCCTCCGCGCCGCGATCCGCATCCCCGCAGAGGTCTGGGACGTCCCGCTGCATGAAGCTGGGTGGAGCCCCGCCCAGGTAGCGGAGCACGTTACGCTGACTTACGAGGTGTTCCTCGGTCAGCTCGCCGGGGATCCGCCGATGCGGCGGATCGCTGGCCCGATGATGCAACGGGCCCTACGCTGGTTCTTCGTGCCGCACGTCCTCTTCCACCGCTCGCTCCCCCTGCGCGCCGGTGCGCCACGCGAGGTCAGGCCAGCCGGACCAGGCGTCCGCCAGGAAGCACTGGAGGCACGCCTCCGCTCCGCCGCCGAGGCGCTCGCCCGCGAGGTCCGCGTGAGCAGCGTTCGCCGCATCAACCATCCGTATTTCGGCCCACTCTCACTGCGGCAGGCGGCCCGCTTCGTCGCCGTTCACACGGAGCACCACCAGCGGCAGCTGGAGGCTGCCGCCGCGTCCTCTTCGGCAGGTGAGCCGCGCGGGATGTGAAGCCGTCGCCGGCGCGCCGGCGCATCGCCGTGCCCCAGCATTTGCCCCACGCGGCGCACCCCTCGATATTCCCCGCAGTCGATCATCCTTCCAGCACCCGCAGCCTCCCGAATCTCGTGTCGATCCCGGACGCGAACGATCCCATCCCTGCAGGCCCGGCCGCCCCCGCGCCGGTCGAAGTGTTTCGAGCCCGTCGCGAGCGGCTGCTGGAGCTGGCAGGCGGCGCGGTCGTGCTCCTCGCGTCCAATCCCGAGCTGTTCCGGTCGCGCGACACCGAGGTCCCGTACCGGCAGAACACGGACTTCTACTATCTGACCGGCGTGGAGGAGCCAGAGGCGTTCGCGGTCCTCACGCCGCACGACGCGGCGCACCGCTTCACGCTTTTCATGCGACCACGCGACCCGGACAGGGAGAGGTGGAACGGCCCGCGGATCGGCGTGGAGGCGGCGATGGAGACGTACGGCGCCGACGCGGTCTACCCGATCGGCGACGTCGACGAGCGTGCGGCGGAACTGATCGCGCCCGCGGACCGGCTGCTTTACGCGTTGGGGGCGGACCCGGCGCTCGACACCCGGGTGCTGGAGATCCTTTCCCGCGCCAGGCGGGCGCGTGCGCGAAGCGGCGCGGGGCCCACCACGCTCGTGGACCTCGACAGCCTGCTCGCGGAGATGCGGAAGATCAAGGATCCACACGAGATCGAGCGGATGCGCTGCGCCGCCGCGATCGGCGCCGCCGGGCACCGTGCAGCAATGGCGCGCGCCCGCCCGGGGATCGGCGAATGGGAGCTGGAGGCGATCCTGGAGGGAACCTTCCGTTCGCACGGCGCCGCGGGTCCCGCTTTCGCCTCGATCGTCGGATCCGGCGAGAACGCAACGTTTCTGCACTACACGCAGAATGATTCGGTGGTGCCGGAGGACGCGCTGGTGTTGATCGACGCCGGCGCCGAGTGGGGGATGTACTGCTCGGACATCACGCGGACCTTTCCGGCGTCCGGCCGCTTCACGGCGCCGCAGCGTGAGCTTTACGAGCTGGTGCTGCAAGCCGAGAACGCCGCGATCGAGGCGGTCAGGCCCGGGGTAGGGATCACCGCAGTGCACGACGCGGCGGTGGGAATGCTCGTGGCGGGGATGGTTCGGCTGGGCATACTCCAGGACGTTTCGGCCGAGGAGGCGATCGAGAGCGGCAGCTATCGCCGCTTCTACATGCACCAGACCTCGCACTGGCTGGGGCTAGACGTGCACGATGTCGGGCTCTATCGCCGGAACGGCACCCCGATCACCCTCGAGCCGGGTATGGTCCTGACGATCGAACCCGGGATCTACATCTCCCGCGACAGCGAGACGGTCCCCGCCGCCTACCGCGGGATCGGCATCCGCATCGAGGACGACGTGCTGGTGACCGACTACGGGCGCGAGATCCTGACGCGCGGCGTCCCGGTCGACCCGGACGAGGTGGAGCGGCTGGTGGGAGCGGGGTGATGCGGGCCGCTCAGTTGGAGACCTTGCGCCGCAGGCATCCCGCGTCGTCGGCCGAGAGGCCGATCGATGCCCAACTGCCGCCCAGAGAAAGGATGAGCAGCCGGTCGTCTTCCTGGATGAACTTCCGCAGGTGATCCCGCACCTGCGCGGCGGTGAACTGCACGTCCACCACCCAGCCGCCCTGCAGGGGCTGGCACCCGCCCATGGCGCGGAGCGCCGCGACCAGGCGCGGGTATTCGTTTCCGGGCTTCAGGTCGTACGTTATGTACAGCTTCATCGCTGGATGCGCAGGTGGGAAACGGACGCTGGCGCCTGACAGGATAGGCGCCTTCGCCGCCCCGTCAAGAACCCTCCGCGCCGAGGCCAGCCGCCCCCTTCGAACCCGCGCCCGGTGGAAGAGCAGCCCGCAGCGAGACTTGCGCCCGGCGAGCGGCGACGCTAAACTTCGCCCTGTAGCAATAGCTACGGTGGATGAATTTGCTGACCGCTTGCAACCACCTAAAAAAATGCTAAAGAGTCGGGAATAGTCCTGCTTCAGGCCCCGCACTCTCACTTGTCGCGGGGCCTGTTTCTGTATTTCAGCCCCTTTGTATCTCAGCCGGGAATATCCAGTGCCTGCATCACCGTATCTCTCCGCTCTCCAGAGCCGTGTGCTCGTCTTCGACGGCGCGATGGGTACCTCCATCCAGGGCTTCGACCTTTCCGCGGACGATTTCGGCGGGGCGAAGCTCGAGGGGTGTAACGACTATCTGGTGATCACCAGGCCGGACGTGATCGAGTCGATCCACGCCAGCTTCATGGAGGCGGGCTGCGACGTGCTGGAGACCGATACCTTTCCGCCGACGGATCGATCGCGTTGAGCGTGAGGCTGGGCGAGCGCGTGCGCGAGATCAACGTCGCGGCCGCGTCGCTAGCGCGCCGGGTGGCGGACCGCTTCGCGACGCCGGATCGGCCGCGCTTTGTCGCGGGATCCATCGGTCCATCGGGCTTCCTGCCATCCGCCTCCGACCCGACGCTCGGCAACGTCACCTTCGACGAGCTGGTGCCGGTGTTCGCGGAACAGGCGGCGGCACTGATCAAGGGCGGGGTCGACGTGCTGCTGATCGAGACCTCGCAGGACATCCTGGAGGCCAAGGCCGCGGTCTTCGGCTGCCGGCAGGCGATCGCCGACGCGGGACGGCCGGTGGCGCTGCAGGTTCAGGTGACGCTCGACACGTCGGGCCGCATGCTCCTCGGAACCGACGTC
>JAHWJV010000073.1 GCA_019348265.1 Gemmatimonadota bacterium | reverse complement strand
AGAAGTGCTCGGCGGCGAGCCTGGCGATCTGTGTCGGCGGGGTGGAGCGCCAGGAGCGGTTCCGTCGCCAACTCCTCGACGCAGCGTGCAGCCTCGTCGTGGGGCCGGCCGACGATGTCGCCACCGTGATGGGGCCGTTGATCGGCCCGCCCGGTGAGAAGTTGCGAGCGGGGTTGACCGAGTTGGCGCCAGAGGAGCGGTGGTTGCTCGAGCCCCGCGAGCTCGATGCCGAGGGGCGGCTGTGGTCTCCCGGGATCCGCGAGGGCGTGCGTCCCGGGTCGGCGTTCCACGTGACGGAGTACTTCGGTCCGGTGCTCGCGGTCCACGTCTACGACGACGCGGACTGGTCCGGCACGCTCGACCTGGTCGACCGCACGGCGCCGTACGCGCTGACCGGCGCGGTCATCGCGGACGATCCGTACGCCGCGGCCCAGGCGTCGCAACGGCTGCGCTTCACCGCGGGGAACTTCTACGTCAACGACAAGCCGACCGGGGCGGTCGTCGGGCAGCAGCCCTTCGGCGGAGCCCGGCAGAGCGGCACCAACGACAAGGCCGGGTCGGTGCTGAACCTGCTGCGCTGGACCTCGCCGCGCACGCGCACCGCACCATCCGACTCGCGGACGGGGAGGTCGTCAGCGACACCACGAGGGCAGCGTGACCGCGCGTCGGCTCTTCGCCTTCGCGTGGAGAGAGAGCCGCTTCGCACGGAGGCGGCTCTTCCTCTTCCTGTCCGCCATCTCGCTCGGCGTGGCGGCACTGGTGGCGGTGCAGGGCTTCGCGTCCAACATGCTGCGAGGCGTGCGGCTGGAGGCGCGGGCGCTGCTCGGCGCGGACGTGCGCCTGTCCAGCCGCGAGCCCTTCGGACAGCGCACGGAGGCATTTCTCGACTCCCTCCACGCGTCCGGCAACCCGGTCGCGCGGATGACCTCCTTCGCCTCGATGGCCTTCGTGCCGCGCACCGGCGGAACGCGCCTGGTGCAGGTGCGTGCGCCCGAGGCGGGCTACCCGTTCTACGGCACCATCGAGACGGAGCCGGCGGGGCAGTGGGGGCGTTTCATCGGCGGCCGCAACGCCATCGTGGACCCGGCGCTGCTCACGGCGCTGCGGGCACAGGTGGGCGACTCCCTGTCCATCGGCGAGGCGCGCTTCCGGATCGCCGGGACGCTGCAGAAGGTCCCGGGGGACGCGCAGATCGCCTCCGCCTTCGCGCCTCGCGTCTACATCCCCTCCGCGTACCTCGAAGAGACGGAGCTGCTCGGCTTCGGGAGCCGCATCGATTACGACGCCTTCGTGCGGCTGCGGCCTGCGACCGACGCCGAGCTGCTGCTGGAGGGGCGCCAGGACGTCTTCCGCGCGGAGCGTGTCCGCTCCGATACCGCCGAGGAGGAGCAGGGGGAGATGGAGGAGGCGCTGACGCGGCTCACCGATTTCCTCGGGCTGATCGGCGTCTTCGCGCTGCTGCTCGGCGGGATCGGCGTCGCGAGCGCCATGGGCGCCTACATGGCGCAGAAGGTGGATACAGTGGCGGTGCTCCGCTGTCTCGGCGCGACTTCCAGGCAGGTGCTCGCCATCTACCTGGCGCAGGCGGCGGTGATGGGGCTGGCGGGGGCGCTGCTCGGGGTTGCGATCGGCGCGGCGGTGCAGTGGGTGCTACCACGGATGCTGCAGGGACTGCTCCCGGTTGAGGTGGCAATCACCCTCGAGCCGATCGCGATGCTTACCGGCATCGGCGTGGGCGTCTGGACGGCACTGGCTTTCGCGGCGCTGCCGCTGCTCGCCGTGCGACGCGTCTCGCCGCTCGGCGCGCTGCGCAGGCGCGTGGAGGCGCTGGCGGTCACCGGGCCGGACCCGCTACGCGGGGCGGTATGGGCGCTCCTCGCGGCGAGCGTGCTCCTCCTGCTGGTCGTGCAGGTGGACAGCCTTCGTCTGGGCGCGCAGCTCTGGGCCGGCACCGGCGGCGCGCTGGCCATTCTCTGGGTCACCGCGTGGCTCTTCATGACCGCCGTGCGGCGCATCCCGCGGGACGCGGTTCGCTACACGACCCGGCAGGGGCTCGCGAACCTCTTCCGCCCGGGCAACCAGACGCGGACCGTGGTGGTCGCGCTGGGCTTCGGCGTGTTTCTGCTGGCCACCTTGCTGCTCATCCAGCACAACCTGCTGCGGCCGCTGCGCACCGAGGGCCTCGCCACCCGCGCGAACCTCCTCTTCTTCGACGTGCAGCAGGACCAGGAGGGCGGGATCGTCTCGATCCTCAATGCGCGCGCGCTCCCGGTGCTGCAGCGCGCGCCGATCGTGCCGATGCGCGTCGTGTCGATCAACGGGATCGAGATCCGCCCCTTCAGCGACGACCAGTTCGAGCCGGACTCGCTGCGCGAGGGCGGCGGCGAAGGCGAGGGTGAGGGCGGGCCGCCGCGCGGCTGGGCCGCGCGGCGCGAGTACCGCTCCACCTACCGCGATACGCTGGTCTCGTCGGAAACGCTCGTGGAAGGGACCTGGACGCCGCAGTCCATCGCGCGGCAGGGCGCGGAGGTGTTCCCGGTCTCACTCGAGCAGGGGATCACCGAAGACCTCGGGGTGGACGTCGGCGACCGGGTGACCTGGGACGTACAGGGGGTGCAGATCCCGACCGTGGTCGCGGCCATCCGCGAGGTTGACTGGACGCGCTTCGAGCCCAACTTCTTCGCCGTATTCCCCACCCGTGCGCTTGCCACCGCCCCGCAGACCTGGGTGATGCTCACGCGCGCCGACTCCGCCGACGAGCGCGCCGTCGTGCAACGCGACGTGGTGGAGCGCTACGCCAACGTGTCGGCCCTGGACCTCACGCAGATCCAGGTCGCGCTCGACGAGGTGCTCGGCCGGATCTCGTTGGTGATCCGCTTTCTGGCAGCGTTCTCCGTCGCGACCGGTCTCGTCGTGCTGCTTGGCGCCGTCTCCAGCAGCCGCATCCAGCGCATCCGCGAGAGCGTGCTCCTGAAGACCATCGGCGCCACTCGTCCGCAGATCGGCGCGATCCTCTTCACCGAGTACCTCCTGCTCGGCCTCCTCTCCGTCGTCACCGGCATCGCGCTCGCGCTCGGCGCCGGCTGGGCTCTCTCCCGCTTCCTCTTCGAGGTCGACTTCGAGCCCGCACCCGTCGCGCTGCTCTCGCTCGCCGCCGGGATCACCCTGCTCGCGGTCGCCATAGGGGTCTGGGCCAGCCGGGAGGTCTTTAGTCGCACCCCCCTGGAGGCGATCAGGGAAGAATGAACTGCAATTATGAACGATGGACGTTGAATCAAGATTGAACTCACCTCAACGAGGAGATCGACCCCTTTCAGGCGCCGGCCCCGTGCTCGTCCATCCCGCTGTTCCCTCCTCCCTCTTCCCTGTTCCCTATCAGTTCAGCTTCTTCAGGAACACGTTCCGGTACATGATGCGGAAGGGCACCCCGGTGTGCATCTGCAGGGCCACCAGGCCGCGCTCGAGGCGGGCCTGCGACGGGTCCGGGACCAGGGCGGTCGGCGCCTCATCGATCAGAACGCTCGTCACGCGGCCGTTCAGGACGGTCATGATGGTGTTGCCCTTGGCGATGATGTGGAGCTGGTTCCACCCGCGCATATTCATCAGCCCGCGCAGCTCGGTCGCGGTGCCGAGGCTCGCGATGCTCTGGGGGAGCGTCTGCCCGGCCGCGATGCGCGTCACCTCGCCGCGCGGCGCGATGAAGCCGCCCGCCTGCTCGCCGTACAGCATCCCGGAGTAGTTGTTCGTCGCATCGAGGTCCACCTGCATGCCGGTCACCCGCCACTGGTGCGCCGCACCGGGTCGCACCGAGCTGCGGATCTGAACGCCGCCGTTGCCGTTCAGCTCCGGGAACCGGTACTCCACCTTCAGCTCGAAGTCACGCAGGTTCTGGTCGCCCCGGTAGATGAGGAAAGTGTTCTCGGTGAGCATGTTCGTCGGGGTGCTCTCCGCGATGATGGTGTCACCCTTCGCGCTCCAGAACCTCGAGTCCCCGTCCCAGCCGGCGAGCGAGCCGGGCATGAAGATGCGGGTGAAGCCGGTGGTGTCGCCCGGCACTACCGGGAGCGTCTGCGCCCGCGTTCCGCCGCCGCCCTGCCCAGGACCGCCCTGACCACCCGGCCGCTGCCCCGCCTGCCCCTGCTGGGCCAGCGCGCCCGTTCCGCCCAGCGTCAACGACGCGGCCACCGCCGCGGAAAGGACGACCCGCGAGATCCGACGCGTTCTCTGAGACATGTAGTGCTCCTGGCGATGTGGTAGAGGCGCTTCCAGCCGACCGGAAAGAACTCGAACCCGACCGCTCCCGCGTGGAGTGGGCGGACGGATGTTCAACGACGAACAGGCGTGTCGCTCCTCGGCGGCCGATGGGATGCTGCGGCTTCTGGTCGAACAGGTTCTGTGGCCGACAGACACCCTACGCGTTGCTGCGCTCAGCGTCAAGCGGTGAATACACCCGCACGGCCCGGATCGTTGGGGTCCGCGCTGGTCAGCGTCCTGCATGTAGCCGCACGTCACCGCAACGATCCGGCAACCCGGAGGAAGATGACCCGTCGAGCGAGCATCCAAGAGGCGTTCCAGCGCATCCGCACGGAGCTGGAGATTCGCGGCGAATTCCCGCCGGAGGTGCTGAGCGCCGCGGACAGCGCCGTGGCCACGGCACACTGGCGCGACGAGCCGGACCGTGTGGACATGGAGGCGCTCCCCTTCGTCACGATCGACCCGGTCGGCAGCCGCGACCTGGACCAGGCGCTCTACACCGAGCGGCAGGGCCCAGGATTCCGGGTGTACTATGCGATCGCGGACGTGGCCTGCTTCGTGGAGCGCGGCGGCCCGGTGGAGGCGGAGGCATGGCTGCGGGGGCTCACCTACTATTCGCCGGACCGGCGGGACCCGCTCTATCCCCCAGCCATCTCGCAGGAAGCCGGAAGTCTGCTGGCGGACCAGGCCCGCCCCGCGGTGCTCTTCGTGCTGGACCTGGACTCTCGCGGCGAGCTCATCGCCAGCACGGTCGGTCGGGCGCGGATTCGCAGCCGTGCTCAGCTCGCGTACCCCGAGGCGCTGGAGCACATCGAGGGCGGCGTGCTCTTCGCGGCGCAGCCGTATTCCGAGTCGCTCCTCCTCCTGCGGGAGGTGGGGGAGCTGCGGCTCGCGCGAGAGCTCGAGCGCGGCGGCGTGTCCCTGCCGATCGTGGACCAGCACGTCCACCAGCAGGCGGCGCTGCGTCTCGGCTACGAGCTGCAGTACGAGAACCCGAACCTGGCGGAGGAGTGGAACGCGCAGATCTCCCTGCTCGCCGGCCACGCCGCCGCCGCCCGGATGCTGGCCGGCGGTGTCGGTCTGCTGCGCACCGCTCCGGCGCCCGCGCAGGACGACGTCGCCCGGCTACGCACCGCCGCCGCGGCGCTCGGCGTGGGATGGCCGGAATCCCGTTCGTACGCGGAATTCCTGCACTCCGTGCCGCTGGATCACCCGCTGCTGCCCGTGGTGGTCTGGCAGGCGCGCCACCTGATGAAAGGCGCGGATTACGTGTCCTTCGACGGGGCGCTGCCGGAGCACCGGGAGCACGCCGCGCTCGCGATGGTCTACGCGCACGCCACCGCCCCCCTCCGCCGGCTCGCCGACCGCTACGTTCTCGACCTCCTGGTCCAGCTGGAGCGCGGCGATACACCGCCACAGAAGGACCGCGAGACGCTGGCGCTCCTGCCCAGGGTCATGGATGCCGCGGAACGCAAAACTGGCCAGCTGGAGCGCCGCATCATCGACGTAGCCGAAGCCTGGGAGCTGCGCGAGCGCGTCGACACCACCCTGACCGCTGTACTCCTCGACGTCCGCACCGAATGGGCGGAGGTCCAGATCGCCGACCCGCCCATCCGCGCCCGCATCCCGCGCGCGCAGGACTCCCCCGAGCTCACGCTCGGGTCGATGGTACAGGTATCAGTCCTCGGGACTTCGGTGGAGGAGGGGAGGGTGGAACTGAATTTTGAAGTTTAAATTTTCAGTGTCGAATCACGGACCGGACCTGCAGGCGGCGAATCCCTCAATCAAAATTCAAAATTCAAAATTCCTTAACCTACTTCAGCATGTTGGGGCGTCTGCGCCGGAGCAGCGGCATCGGGTTGGTCACTTCGGGGGAGGCTGAGCCGGAACGTGCTCCCCGCGCCGGGGGTCGACTGCACCGTCAGCGAGCCGCCGAGCAGCTCGCTGAGGCGGCGGGAGATGGGGAGGCCGAGGCCGGTGCCCTGCGTACGATGGGCCTCCTCGAGCTGGACGAACTCGTCGAAGATCTTCATCTGGTCGGCTTCGGCGATGCCGGGGCCGTGGTCGGTGACGTCGACCTCGACCCAGGCGTCGTCGCGGCCGCGGAGGACGACGTTGACGGGCTGCTGCTCGCCGAACTTGATCGCGTTGGAGAGGAGATTCAGCAGGATCTGCCGCACTCGGCGCGGGTCGGTGAGAATGTTGCCGGGCTCGCGCTCCACCATCATGTCGAGCTCCACGTTGTGCTGCTGCGCCATCGGCGCGACCGTTACGAACAGGTCCTGGATCAGGGCGGAGAAGGACACCGGCTCCACCTGTAGCTCCATCTTTCCGGCCTCGATCTTGGACAGGTCGAGGATGTCGTTGACCAGCTCCAGCAGGTGGTGGGCGGCCTTGAAGGTCCGGTCAATGCTACGGATCTGCTGCTCGGTGAGCGGCCCGTAGATCTTCTCGAGCAGGAGCTGCGTGTACCCCATGATGGCGTTGATGGGGGTGCGCAGCTCGTGACTCATGTTCGCGTAGAAGCGGCTGCGCGCCGTCATCGCGCGCTCCAGCTCGATCTGGCGGTGGTGCAGCTCCTCGTTCACCACGCGCAGCTCTTCCGTCGTATGCGCGAGGGACAGCGCCTGCATGCGGAGCTCTTCCTCCGCGCGCCGCCGTTCGGATACATCACGCCCCACCACCGTGTAGATGAGCTCGTCGCTGAGCTCCAGGCAGGAGAGGGAGATCTCGATCGGGAAGTGGTCGCCGTTGCGTCGGACGCTGACCAGCTCGTGGGTGGCGCTGTCGCGCCGGGGAGCCCGCTCTCCGTCGCCCTCCGGCTCCTCGCGCTTGCTCTCCAGCAGCTCGTCCGGGAAACCGGGGTGGAAGAACTCGTCGATGAGCTTGCCGAGCGCGTCGGTGACCTCGTACCCGAACATCCTTTCCGCGGCGGCGTTGAACAGGGTCACACGGCGGTCCGGGCCGAAGCTGATGATGGATTCGAGCGCAGACGCGACGATCTCGACGAAGCGCGCCTCGGACTCGACGAGCTCGGCCCGGTGCCGCAGCTCCATCTCCCGCCGCTCGCCCTCGCGAAGCTGCTCCGTCTGCCGCTCGAGCTGCACCCCCTTCAGGTGCAGGTCGACGAACACGGAGACCTTGGAGCGGAGGACGTCCGGGTTGAAGGGCTTGAAGAGGTAATCCACCGCGCCGGCCGAGTAGCCGCGGAAGACGTACTCGTCCTCCTTGCTGATCGCGGTGAGGAAGATGATCGGAACGTGGCGCGAGCGCTCGCGCGACTTGATCAGCTCGGCCGCCTCGAAGCCGTTCATCCCCGGCATCTGCACGTCCAGGAGGATGACCGCGAAGTCGTGCAGCAGGACGTGCTTCAGCGCCTCGGCACCGGAGTTCGCGCGGATGAGCGTGTGGCCCAGAGGGTCGAGCACGGCCTCCAGGGCCACCAGGTTCTCGGGACGATCGTCAACCAGCAGGATCTTCGCGAGCCGCGAGTCCATCGCCGTCATCAGCGGGTCTCCGTGCGCGGGCTGCCGGCCCGTTGCAGCGCGAGGAGAAGCGGCGCGATCTCTTCGACCGGAACGACGTTCGCTTCCGGCACCATCGCGTACGCGGCGCGCGGCATGACCGCGACCTCGGCGGTCGCCGGGTCCTGAACGATCGCCGCGCCTCCGCGGTCTACGATCTGGCGGAGCCCCCGCGCGCCGTCGTGGTTCGCGCCCGTGAGCACGACCCCGATCACCTCCCTTCCGTATGCGTCGGCTGCGGTCTCGAACATCAGGTCGATGGATGGGCGGCTGTGGCGGATCGGATCGTCCACCGACAGCGAGAAGTATCCCCGTTCCACCAGCACGTGGTAGTCAGGGGGAGCCAGGTAGATCTGACCGGGGCTGATCGGCTCCTTGTCTATGATCTCGTGCATCGGCATGGCGCTGCACTCCTGGAGAACGTCGCACAGCGCATACGAGTCCTTGCTCCGGTGCTGAACGATCACCATCGCCATGTTGAAATCCGGGGTGAGCGAGCCGGCAATCGTGCACAGGGCCTGCAGCCCGCCGGCCGACACCCCCACCACCACCACCTCATATCCCATCACATCACCTTGCGGTAGATCTTTTCCTTCGCGTTCAGCTCCTCGTAGCACGTCTCCACGTCGGAGAAGCGGAGCGACTCCTTGCTCCCGACCGCCAGGATACCGTACATCGGCAGGCTCTCGTAGAAGAGCTGGTGCACCCGGTTCTGGAGCGGCCGGTCGAAATAGATCATCACGTTCCGGCACAGGATGACGTTGAACTCGCTGAACGACCGGTCCGTGACCAGGTTGTGCTGCGCGAACACCACGTTCTCGGTCAGCGTCGGGGAGAACAGCGCCCCCTCGTACGCCGCGGTGTAGTACTCGGAGAACGACCGCACCCCTCCCGCCTTCAGGTAGTTCTGCGTGTACTCCTGCATCTTTTCCAGCGGGAAGATTCCGGTCTTCGCCGTCCGCAGCACCGCCTCATTGATGTCAGTGGCGTAGATTCGCGCCCGGTCGAGGAGTCCCTCCTCCTCGAGAAGGATCGCCATCGAGTACACCTCTTCCCCCGTCGAGCACCCGGCGTGCCAGATGCGGATGAAGGGGTAGGTACGCAGCAGCGGGACCACCTGCACCCGGAAGGCCTTGTAGAAGTTCGGGTCCCGGAACATGGAGGTCACGCTGACCGAGAGGTCCATCAGCAGACGCTCCATCGTCGGCGGGTCGTGCAGCACCTTCTGCTGCAGCCCGCTGATCGTATCCAGCCCCTCCGCCTCGATCCGCTTCCACAGCCGCCGCTTCAGCGAAGCGTACGCGTACGACCGGAAGTCGAACCCGTAGTGTCTGAATATCCCCTCCAGCAGCAACTCGATCTCCACCCGCTCGAGATCCTTCGAGTATTTCGCCGGGGTGTTCGGAAGCACCATTTCGGCCATGATGAGCTATCAGCTATCAGCTATCGGCTATCAGTCGAAACGGTGCGGGCGACGGCACTCGCTCCGCTCCTCCGATGATTCCATTCCGCAATGTCATCCCGAGCGCAGCGAAGGACCCCGTGAGCAACGGGCTCCCGACGCCGCGGCGGAGCGCGCTCACCGCGACGGCACGGCCCGACTGATAGCTGATAGCTGATAGCTGATAGCTCATCGGTACAACCACACCCGCATGAGAGACAGCAGCTGCTCGGTGTCCACCGGCTTGGTGATGTAGTCCGAAGCGCCCGCAGCCAGCGTCTTCTCGCGGTCGCCCTTCATGGCTTTGGCGGTCACGGCGATGATCGGCAGCGACTTGTACTCCTCCATCCCGCGGATGGCCTGAGTCGTCTCGTAGCCGTCCATCTCCGGCATCATCAGGTCGAGGAGGATCAGACTCGGACGATTCTGCTCCACGCAGTCCATCGCGATCCGGCCGTTCTCGGCTTCCGTGACCCTCCAGCCCTCCTTCTCGAGCACGTTTCGCGTCATGGCGCGGGTGGCGGGGTCGTCCTCGACTACCAGTACCGAACACGGAGGGCTACCGCACGAGTAACGCTTCAGGATGTGAGACATCCGGTGCCGGTCCAGTGGCTTGGTGGCATAGTCCGCCGCGCCGAGCGAAAATCCACGCTCCGGGTCGTCAACCATGGTCAGCATGATGACCGGTATGCTACGCAGGGTCTCGTCGGCCTTCAGCGCGGTCAGGACGCTCCACCCGTCCATATCCGGCATCATCACGTCCAGGGTGATTGCAGCAGGGCGCATCTGCGTCGCCATCCGAATCCCTTCTCGCCCGCCCGCGGCGGTCCTGACGCAGAACCCCTCGTGGCTCAGGAAGTTTCGCATCAGCGTGCGCTGCGCTGGATCGTCGTCGATCACCAGGACGCAGGTGTCCGGGAGCGGAACCGACTCGGAGCCCTCGACGTTCTGCGCCCCGCCGCTGAGCAGGGTTACGGCGTCGATCGACGGAGGCACGGCGTCCGGCTTGGCTTCCCTGACCCTGGCCGGGAGCTTGATCGTGAAGACGCTCCCCTCACCGGGTACGCTCTGCAGCGTCACGTCGCCACCCATCATCTGGCAGAAGCGCCGCGTGAGCGCCAGCCCGAGCCCGGTACCGCCGAACTTCCGCGTCGTCGACGCGTCGGCCTGGGTGAAGTCCTGGAAGAGCTTCACGATCTGCTCCGGCCGGAGGCCAATGCCCGTGTCCGCGACACGGAACACGATCCATTCTGTGTCGTTCATGATCTGACGACTGGCGTCCAGCGTTATGGTCCCGTCGTGCGTGAACTTCACCGCGTTGGAGAGCAGGTTGTAGAGCCCCTGGCGAACCTTGATCTGGTCCGCGTGCATCGCGCCCAGCCCTTCCGCACGCTCGATGTGCAGCGTATTCGCGTTCTTCTTCACCATCGGCCGAATGGTGGACGCGACTTCCTCGATCAGCGTCCCGACGTCGAAACTCTCGAGGTACAGCTCCATCTTCCCGGCCTCGATCTTGGACAGGTCGAGGATGTCGTTGATCAGGGCGAGCAGGTGCTTTCCTGCGCCGTTGATCTTCTCGAGGTCGCTCCCGAACGCCTCCAGCTTGAGCTCGCT
>JAHWJV010000072.1 GCA_019348265.1 Gemmatimonadota bacterium | reverse complement strand
CATGAGCCATACCCTGGATGGAATCGGGGAGCGGCTCAACCCGCACCATATCAAGGCGCAGGTCCGGGAGAACATCCGCGAAGCGACCAGCGAGGTCAAGCACAACATCCGTGAAGCCACCATCGGGAGGGCCGAGCATATGGCACGAAACGCAGCAGTTCGGGTGACTGACACCCGCCGCGGGATCGCAGACGCGCTCCGCGATAATCCGATCCCCGCCGCGATGGTGGGCATCGGGCTCGGCTGGCTCCTGTACAATGGCCGCCGGAGCGAGTCGTACGGCGAGACGGAGATAATCTACCAGCCCCGCTCCGATGGCTTCACGCCTCAGGACGAGCACGCGGGCATGTACAACGAGCCCGGGAAGCTCGACCGCGCGGCGGAGTGGGCGGGGCAGGCGACGGGCGGCGTGCGCGACCGCGCTCAAGACCTGACCGGCCGCGCACAGGAGTCGGTCAGCGATATCGCCGGCCGGACCCGTGAGGCGACCGGTGAGGTCGTCGGCCGCACGACCGAAGTCATCGGCGACGCAGCAGCCCGCGCGCGCTCGGCGGCCGGCAGCCTTGCGCAGCAGACCCGCTCGCAGGCAGGTCGCATCGAGCACCGCCTGCAGGATGCGATCGTGGAAAGCCCGCTGGTGATCGGTGCCGCGGCGATCGCACTCGGGCTCACCGCCGGTCTGGCGGTGCCGAGCACGCGCCGCGAGTCCGAGCTGATGGGCAGCCAGCGCGACCAGCTCTTCGACCGCGCCCGGGGCATCGCGGAGGAGACGACCGGCAAGGTTCAGCAGGTGGCGCAGCGCGTCGTAGAGGAGGCGCAGAGCTCCGCGCAGGAGGCCATCCAGACCCTGCAGTCGAACGTCAAGGAAGCCGCGCAGGATCTGAAGACCACCGCGCGCGAAGCTGCACAGGAGCAGGGGCTCACGGGCTCCGCTGGCGGATCGACCGGCGCGCAGGCGGCAGGCCCCGGCACCGGCACCGGCGGCCAGACGGGTGCATCGCAGAACACCGGTGGGCAGGGCGGCAGCACCGGGTTCGGTGCGTCGCAGACGGGCAGCTCCGGGCTGGGAGCCTCGCAGACCGGCGGGTCCCAGACTGGCGGGACGCAGACCGGGACCGGCGCGTTCGCACCCGGTGGGCCCGAGGGGGGCAGCATCGCGGATCCGCGCCGGATGTAATCGGCCGATCCGGCGCGAAAGCGACGCAGAACAGCCCCGGAGCATCCGGGGCTGTTCTGCGTTTCCGTCCTGGGGTGGGAAATCTTTGGTCCCGCTGCCGGCAAGCTTTTCCGGTCCGCTGCGCCGTCGGAACGGAGGGCCAGTGCTGCGCCGCGCGAGTCTACTTTTTGTGCGGCAACAGGTTACCGAGGGCGAAGCGAGCGGACGGAGACCTGGCCCGGAAGTTGTCTGCTCAGCGATGCGCGCAGACGCTGTAAAGTGGCGCCTCCTATGTGCCGAGACTTCTCTGCGAACCCAGGGAAGGACCGACCCCACCGCTCTCCGACCGGACCATGATCGCCGCCCTCGCACTGTCCATCCTGCTCCTCCTCGAGCTCGCCCGCCGCGGGCTGGAGCCCGAGTGCCCCAGCTGCGGAGCCAAGCACTGGACCGCGCACTCCACTCAGCTCCAGTGCAACAGCTGCGGCTGGTCCAACGTGGCGCACGCCGCCAAGGCCGAGCCCAACCAGTACGAGTTCGGCCTGACGGCGTGATCGCACGTTCAGTTCACTCCCAGCTCATCTCCAGCTCTCGGCGCTGGGATCTCCGCAGCACCTCCAGCTTCACCCTCCGATCGTCCCGGCTCTGAGCGCGCGCGACCACGCGGCGTAGCTCGGAGATGGCGCCGACGGTCTCACCGTCGGCCCTGACGACCACGTCGCCCGCCTGAAGTCCCGCACGCGCGGCTGGAGTCTCAGGCGCCACCTTGAGCACCAGCACTCCGTCGTCCGTCCCGAAATACTCCGCGAGACCCGCGTTCACCTCGGTGAACTCCGCTCCCGCGACGGAGCGCCGCCCGAGGTCGATCACGATCGACTCTCCATCCGCGAACCGCCTGAGCCGCGCCTCGATTTCCGGGAGCTGATTCCGCTCGAGCTCGCGGAGTCGTGGGCCGAGGCTGTCGCGCATCAGGAGCTGGAGTCGCTCGTGCAGGCTATCCGCGCGAACCATCAGGCTGTCCGACAGCCCCCGCATCCGGCGCTCGATCGCCTCCGGTCTGACGACGATCACTTCGTCGCCGTCTTCCGTGCGCCGCGCGGAGAGGACTCTCTCCGGGACGTCCGCCGCCACCATCGCCAGCGTCTGATCTCGTTCAGCCCCTCTCCGCACCCGCACGCGTACGGTGTCGCCCGGCTGCAGCGGCCGCTCCCGCATCGCGATAGCCACGTCCCGCCGGCCGTTCCAGAGCGAGATCGTATCCCCTACCTGGACTCCAGCTCCCTCAGCCGGTGAGTCGCGCAGCACGTTGGTAACGATCACCCGATCCTCCACTTCCCGGAACATCATCCCCAGCCTACCTCTCGCCGCGAGCACGCGTCCCTGCGCTCCACGTGGAGGCATCCGCTGCGCCTCCACCTCGGCCGCGACACTCCCCAGGGTCAGCAGGACCGCACCGACCAGCATCGTCGTCCTCCGCATATTCGCCCCTTTCTTTCACTCGATTCAGTTGTCGCTGTTCGGCTCAGAACCACGGCTCTTCGTTGTCACGGTCGTCGATCTGGCGAAGCATGGCGTCGCGCTGCCCGACCGCCGAGAGGTGATACCCGTTGATCACCGGATCCGCGGGTGCTTCCTCGAGGGCGGCACGGGTGGTGAGGACGATCCCCTCCAGCGCGGCCAGCCTGTTCAGCGGATCCACGGGGTCCGCCGATTCCGTCGCCATGGAATACTCGGTCAGGACCGCCACGTACTCGTCCTCCGCCGCGCGCAGGCGCTGCTCCAGATCATCGGCTTCCGCGACCGGCTGCGTGGGCGCCGCTGCGACCTGCTCGCCAGGAGCCGTCCCGCGCAGGGCCAGAGCGCCGGTGGCGGCGCCTGCCAGGAAGAGGGTCAGGCCTGCCGCCGCGCGGAGTGGCCAGCCGAGCCCCGTCCGCCGGCCCGCAGCCGCCCGCAGCAGTTCCTCGGCTGACAAGCGACGCCGGACCGAGGGCCACGCGACAGCCGGCGGCGTGATCTCCGGAAGGAGCGCCAGCGCGCGCGTCTGCGCCTTCATCTCCTCCAATTCGATCCGGCAATCCTCGCACGTCTCGAGGTGGAGCGCCTCCCCCTCCACAGCCGCCTCGTCCACCAGCCGCGCGAGAGTCTCCTCGCTCAGGTGCTGCATACTTCCTCTCCTTCAATCTGTGGGCGCAGGAACGATCGCATCTTCGCCCTGGCCTTGAATAGCTGGCTCTTGCACGTGCCCGGAGCTACGCCGAGCATCTCCGCGATCTCTTCGTGCGTGTACCCCTCCACGTCGTGGAGCACCAGCACCTTCCGCATCCCTTCCGGCAGCCGGTCCATCGCCCGTTGTAGCCGCACGCGCAGCACCGGCTCGTCCCGAGCCCCCTCGTCCGCCAGCCCCGCCGGCAGATCCGCCTCCTGCTCCCGCTGCCGATCGCGCCGGCGCCGATACAGCGCGCAGTTCACCGCGATCCGGTGCAGCCAGGTCGAGAAGAGCGACTCGCTACGGAACGAGCCCAGCCCCCTCACCACCTGCAGCCACGCCTCCTGCGCCGCGTCGTCCGCCTGGGAGTCCTCCCCCGTAATCCGCCGCACGACCGTGTACACGCGACCGGCGTGGCGCCGGTACAGCGCCTCGATCGCGGCCTCCTCTCCCTGCTGCGCTCGACGGATAAGCTCGGCCTCGGTCATCGCTGGCGTTCAAGGGTCCGGATCATGTGATGCCCCACAGGAGCGAAAAGGTTGCTTGGCGATCGGCTATCGGCTATCGGCTATCGGTCGTCGGTCGTCAGTCGTAATCTCTACTGTTAAGTCGGCCCGCAGCGTGCACTCCCCGAGATAGCGGGTACTGAAGACCGATAGCCGATTGCCGATAGCCGATAGCCTCTATGCACATCCCCATGGCCCTCCTCGCCGACGACGCCAACATGTCGCAGGACGGGAAGCTGAACGTCCTGGGCGGGTTCGACCGCATGGCCGCGACCTCCTTCCCGACCGTGCATCCGAAGATGGTGTTCATCTTCCGGATTCAGGCGGAGTACGCCGATTCGGGGCGCAACTTCCCGGTCCGGGTGCGGCTGGTCGATGAGGACGGCGGCGTGCTGTTCGAGGCGGGCGGCGACCTCGTTCCGCCGCGGGTGGAGCCGGGGGAGTTCGCCAGCGCGACGCAGATCTTCACGCTGGTCGGGATCGGCTTCCGCCGTCCCGGGAGCTACAAGTTCGTGCTGGAGGTGGGCGAACTGCCGCCGCACGAAACTCCCCTGACGGTGCTGCAGGCGGCGTGGCCGATGGGTGAGGGAGGGGAGGGGGCTCCGAACTGAGGCGGGCGTTGCAGGCCGGACGAGGGCGGCGCATGGCATACGTCGTGCGCCCCCAACCCCACGCCCGTCTTCATTCCCGAACCCGCGATCCGCTGTTCATGGCAGAGCCCGCGTCGAAGTCGCCCCTCGGAATCCCGGTCGGGCCGGACAAGTCCACCACCGTGCTTTCCTTCTCACCGCTGGCCTGTGCGGCTCGCGCGCTCGCGGGGGCGGCCACGCCCGAGGAGGTGCTCCAGCACGTGGCGGACGCCGCCCTCGCGGTCACCATGGCCGACGGCGCGTTCGTGGAGCGGGTGATCTCCGGCACGCGAACCGTGCAGGTGGCCGCCTCGGCGGGGAAGGGGACGCCTCCGCTCGAGACACGCGTGCCCTACCCGGGGTCGCTCACCGAGGAGATCATCGAGCGGGGTGAGCCCACCGCACTGAACCAGGTCGACGAGGTGGACCGTTCGGTTGCCCCCTACCTTGCACGGCACTGCGACGGGTGTCTCGTCCTGGCGGCGCCGATGCTGTCGGAGGGGGAGCTGCTCGGTGCGCTGATCCTCCTGCGGGCCCCGGGCGCCAGCGACTTCCGCGAGGAGGACCTCTCCAACGCCCGCATCCTCGCCGACCTCGCCGCGGTCTCGCTCCGACGGGTTACCCTGCTGGCCGAGGAGCAGCGCAACCGTGCCGACGCCGAGCGGGCGGTCCGCATCCGCGACGACGTTCTCGGCATCGTCTCGCACGACCTCCGCAACCCGCTGAACACGATCATGCTCAGCTCGTCGCTGATGCTCGAGCAGCCGCTGAGCGAGGATCAGCGGGTGAAGCAGATCGAGATCGTCAAGCGAGCCGCCGAGCGAATGAATCGGCTGATCCAAGACCTGCTGGACGTCGCCAGGATGGAGGCGGGGAAGCTCGCGATGAACCGCTCTCCTCAGCCCGCGGCTCCGCTCGCGCTGGAGGCGGTGGAAGCGCAGCGGGGGCTCGCGGAAAAGCACTCGATCGCGCTGAAGTCCGAGGTGGCCAGGGATCTCCCGCAGGTGGAGGCCGACCGCGACCGGCTTCTGCAGGTATTCGCGAACCTGATAGGGAACGCGATCAAGTTCACGCGCGCGGGCGGCGTCATCACGGTGCGCGCGGAGTCGAGCGACGGCGAGGTCGTCTTCTCCGTGGAGGACACGGGCGTCGGCATCCGCCAGGAGGACATCCCCTGCCTGTTCGACGCCTACTGGCAGGCGACGCGCACCGCTCACCTGGGGGCGGGTCTGGGGCTGTCGATCTCGAAGGGGATCGTCGAGGCGCACGGCGGCCGTATCTGGACGGAGAGCGAGCTCGAGAAGGGGAGCGCCTTCCACTTCGCGATACCCATCGCCCGGTAGCCGCTCCATGCGCGCCACCGTCCGCGGCGTGGAGCTGCACTACGACGATAGCGGGGACGGCGAGCCTCTCCTGCTGGTCCACGGGTTCCCGCTGTCCCGGCGGATGTGGGACGACGTCGTGCCCCGGCTCGACGGACGCTGGCGCGCGATCGCGCCCGACCTCCGTGGGCACGGCGAAAGCGCGGTGAGCGAGTCGACGAGCATGCGGCTGTACGCTGGCGATCTTGCTGCTCTGCTGGACGAGCTCGGTGAGAAGCGGCCGGTAGTGATCGTGGGTATGTCGATGGGAGGCTACATCGCCCTCGAGTTCTACCGCCGCCACCCGAAGCGGGTGCGGGCGCTCGTGCTCGCGGACACCCGCGCCACGCGCGACACCCCGCAGGCGGCTCGCGTCCGCGAGGAGACCGCCGCGGAGGTGCTCCGCGACGGCAGCCAGGTGGTTGCGGAGGGGATGGTGGAGCGGCTCTTCGCACCTTCGGCCTCGCCGGAGCTGCGCGAGCAGTGGAAGGGCATCATGGCCGCTACGCCGCCCGCCGGCGCTGCGGCGGCCCTCCGCGCCATGGCGGCGCGGCCCGACTCGCGGCGGCTTTTGAAGCGTCTCGCGGTACCTGTACTCGCGATCGTCGGAGCCGAGGACGTGATCACACCGGCGAGCGATGCCCGGGCTATCGCCGAGGCGGCTCCGGACGGAAGGGTCCGGGTGATCTCCCGTGCGGGGCACATGTCCCCGGTCGAGCAGCCAGCCGAGTTCGCCGCCATCCTCCGGGATTTCCTGAGCGACCTATGACCCTGCGTCTCCTCCACCTGCGCACGAGCCAACGGGCGCAGCTCCTCGAGATCACCTCGGAGCTGGAGGGGCTCGTCCGCGAGAGCGGGGTCGTCGAGGGAATTCTCGTCGCGCAGAGCCTGCATACCACCGCCGGGCTGACGATCAACGAGAACGCGGACCCCGATGTGGTGCACGACCTCCGCGCGAAGCTCGAGCGCCTGATCCCCAAGGACGAAACGTTCTACCGCCACGCCGAGGGCAATAGCGACAGCCACCTGAAGACGAGCCTCTTCGGTCCTTCGCTGACGGTGATCATCAGCGACGGCAAGCTGGTGCTCGGCAGGTGGCAGGGAATCTACTTCTGCGATTGGGACGGACCGCGAGAGCGACAGGTGGCGGTCCAGATCCTGGTTTCTGACTGATGGGGCACGGCGCGCCGTCGCGCCTGCGCGCGGGCCTGCGCATGCTGGCGCGTGGGGTGCGGGAACGCGGCGGGGCATCTTCGCCGCCGCCCGGCGGACCGCGCAGGCGGGCCGCGGTGGAATCGTGGGCGATCGATGTGGACGTGAGGGAGGTGGAGCGGTATCGGAGCGTGACGGGTGGGCCCCGTGCTCGCGAGGGGGAGGTGATCCCGCCGGTCTACTCGTCGACCTGGGAGACCGCGCTGGCGCTCGAGCTCTTCGCGGACGGGGCCCTGCCGCTTCCCACGCGCGGCCTGGTCCATCTGGCGAGCGAGCTGGTCGTGCTCAGACCCATTCGCCTTCGCGACCGCGTCCGCTGCCGTCTCGAGCTCCAGCGAACGGAGCCGCATCCTGCCGGCACGCGAGTCGTGCTCGAGTCCCGCCACTGGAACGCGGCTGGTCAGCTCTGTCAGCAGAACGCGCTCACCTTTCTTATCCGCCTCCCGCGCGACAGTGACTCGCAACGCGGCACCGAAAGCCGACCAACGCTCGCCGGCGAGCCGGTCGACTGGCGCACGGTGGCCGAATGGACGCTTCCCGGTGATCTGGGCCGTCGCTACGCCCGCGTTTCCGGGGACTACAACCCCATCCACCTCTGGGGCTGGAGCTCGCGGCTGCTAGGGTTCGACCGCCCCATCGCCCACGGATTCTGTACCGAGGCCATGGTCGCGAGCACCCTCGGCGACGAGCTATGGAGCTCCGACCCGTCGGCCCTCCGGCGCCTCCACATCCGCTTCCGCTCACCCCTTCTTCTCCCCGCCACCGCTCACCTGCAGATCAGCACCGCCCCCGGCGACGACTACGGCCGTTTCCAGCTGATCGACCGGCCCGGGGGGGCGACGTATGCGGAGGGAGAGTTCGTGGGCGGGAAGCTTCAAGGGTAAAGCCTCTCCACCCTCCACCCCCCCTGCCTATCGGCATGGTAGACCTCGCGGTCGTGGAGGCGGGCGTTGCGGCCGGACCAGAACTCGATGCGCTGCGGGACGACGCGGAAGCCCGTCCAGTACGGGGGGCGCGGAACGTCGGTACCTTCGTAGCGCTGCTCGATCGCGCGGATGCGGGCTTCCAGCTCGGCGCGATCGGCGAGGGGGCGGCTCTGGAGCGACGCCCACGCGCCGAGCTGGCTCCCGCGCGCGCGGGTGGCGAAGTACTCGTCGGCCTCCTGGTCGCTCACCCGCTCCACCGGCCCCTCTACACGGACCTGCACCTCGAGCGGCTGCCAGTGGATGCACAAGGCCACGTTCGGGTTCTCGGTGATCTCCCGCCCCTTGCGGCTCTCGAGGTTTGTGAAGTACACGAACCCGCGCTGGTCCACCCCCTTCAGCAGGAGCATGCGTACGGCCGGACGCCCCTGGGCGTCGGCGGTCGCTACCGCGGTCGCGGTTGGCTCGGGAATGTCCGCGCGGGCGCTCGCCTGCTGCAGAAGCTCGATGAATCGGGAGATGGGATCCATACGCGAAGTGCGAAAGTGCGAGAGTGCGAGAGTGCGAACCTAACAACACTCTCGCACTTTCGCACTCTCGCACTTTCGCACTTCCGGTCAGGCGACCAGTGTCGGTGGGCTGACGAACCCGCGGGCGAAGTCCCGGTACTGGGCCTCGAGCCGCGTGACCATGGTGTCGAATGCCTTCACCACGCGCGGATCGAACTGTCCGCCGGAGCACTTCCGTATCTCGGCGACCACGTCCGGCCACGGGACGCCGCGGCGGTAGGCGCGGTGCGAGGTCATTGCGTCCAGGGTATCGGCCACCGCCAGGACGCGGGCCGGGAGCGGAATGTCCTCGCCGGAGAGCTTGTCGGGATAGCCCCGGCCGTCCCACCGCTCGTGGTGCCAGCGCACGACGCCCAGCACGAGCGGATCGTCGATCAGCGGCTGCAGGATGTGGGCGCCCGTCTCGGGGTGCTTCCGGATGAGGACGAACTCCTCCTCCGTGAGCTTCCCGGCCTTGTTCAGCACGTTGTCGGGCACACCGATCTTGCCGACGTCGTGGAGGTCTCCCGCCAGCCGGAAGCGCACCGGGTCGATTCCGCCGACCGCCTCCGCGATGGTCATCGCATACCCGGTGACTCGGGTGGCGTGCCCGGCGGTGTACTCGTCTTTGGCTTCCACCGCCGCGGCCAGCGCGTGCGCCGCACGCAGCACCCAGATCTTACTCTCCGTGTCGCGCTGGCGGAGGCGCGACTCCAGCTTCTCGCGCTCCGCTTCGGCGACGCGGTCCGCGTGCCGCTTGGCGAGCGAGTCGCTGACGCGAGCGCGGAGGTCCTCCAGCTCGAACGGCTTCACGATGAGCTGGTCCACGCCCCGCTCGATCGCCGCGGCAGCGGCGTACACGTCCGCGTGCGCGCTCATCAGGATCGTACGCGTGCCGGGCGAGCGCGAGCGAACCTCGACCAGCAGGTCGAGCCCCGACGGCCCAGGCAGACGCAGGTCGGTGAGCACCAGGTCGAACCGCGCCGTGTTCAGGGTCTCCAGCGCGTCCGGAACGCTGCCGGCGATCTGTACCTCGTACCCGAGTCGGCCGAGGTAGCGCTGCAGAAGTCTACAGATGTTGGGCTCGTCGTCGACGACGAGGATGCGGTCAGCCGTTATCGGCAGGACCGAGTCGTGGGAGGACACCATGCTCTCGGCGGGCTCACGCACTAAGGCGGTATTGAACATCCGGGCGCTCCTATTGTATCGGCTCTGCGTCGCTCAGTAGCGCGCAGGCCAGCGACAGATCGACGTTCCCTCCGCTGATCACCACCCCCACTCGTTCGCCGGATTCGGCGATACCGCGGTTGAGAACCCCTCCCAGCGCCACCGCTCCCGAGGGCTCCACCACCAGCTTCATGCGCGTCCAGAGGAAGCGCATGGCCTCGACGATCTCCGCCTCGGTCACCGTCACCATCGCGCTCACGTTGGAGCGGACCAGCGGCCAGGTGACCTTGCCCAGCGACGGGGTACGGAGCCCGTCGGCGACCGTGGGCGGATTTCGAACGGTCTGCAGCGTCCCGGTCGTGAAGGAGCGAGTCGCGTCGTCCGCGAGCTCCGGCTCCACGCCCACCACCCTGCACCCGCTGGAGCCGGCTCCGGCTAGAGCGGTTCCGCTCAGCAGACCACCTCCACCACAGGGCGCAACCAGCAGGTCGAGCGGACCTACCTCCGCCAGGAGCTCCAGCGCCGCCGTCCCCTGGCCGGCGACTACCTCCGGGTGATCGTACGGCGGTACGATCGCCATCCCGCGCTCCTCCCGAAGGCTCTCCGCGATCGCTTCCCGCGTCGACTCCTCCGGGTCGTAGAGGATCACCTCCGCGCCGTACCCCCGCGTCGCCGCCAGCTTGCTGCGGGGAGCATTCTGAGGCATGACGATCACCGTCTGAATTCCCAGGAGCCGCCCCACCAGGGCTACGGCCTGCGCGTGGTTGCCGGAGGAGAAGGTCAGCACTCCGCGGCTGCGTTCGGCTTCCGAGAGCGCCGCGATCGCGTTGTACGCCCCGCGGAACTTGAAGGCCCCTGCTCGCTGCAGGTTCTCGCACTTCAGGAAGACCTCGGCGCCTACCCGCTCGTTCAGCGTGCGGGAAGTGACGACCGGTGTCCGGTTCGCCACTCCCTCCAGGCGGCGCGCGGCCGCGTGGACGGATTCCAGCGTGGGCAGCTCAGGCCCGCTCGAGCTCTCAACCATGGGCGCCTCCGAGGCTCGCCTGAGCCGCGCGGAGCGCCGGCCGCATCGAACCCGCGCGTTCTCGGTTCGGTCTCATCGGCCGCCAAACGCCACCACCGCCTCCCCAGCGAACTGCTTCCCGC
>JAHWJV010000071.1 GCA_019348265.1 Gemmatimonadota bacterium | reverse complement strand
CTGCGCCCGGAGGACACCCAGTCGCTGGACACCCGGGTGCTGTGGTGCTGGGACAACGACCGTGACCCCGCCGAGTGCGCGGAGCAGCAGCGCAACGCCGCCTCGCGACTGCCCTGGGACACCAACGCGCCGAGCGTGCCGTCGTTCACCACCGACGGCAACAACGCCTCGACGGCCATCTCGGAGGTGAACTTCCGCGCGCCGGACACGGCGATCAACCGGCCGGTGAGCCCGACCCGCGAGTACGACTACGCGTGGAAGAACGCGTGGTTCGAGGGCAGCTGCAACCCGCTGCAGTTCGGGCCGAGCGAGGACCTGTCCCGCTACCCGCGGGACCTGGAGCGCGACCTGGAGCTGGCGCGGGCGGCAGGAGCGGATCTGGTGTTCACCCCCGCCGTCGCGGAGATGTACCCGGGCGGCGAGCCCTGGGTGGGGGTGGTGCCGGAGCGCGGCGCCGACGTCCTCTGCGGCGCCTCGCGTCCAGGCCACTTTCGTGGCGTTCTGACCGTCGTCGCGAAGCTGTTCGGCATCTTCCTTCCAGACGTGGCCGTGTTCGGACAGAAGGACTACCAGCAGCTTACGCTGATTCGACGCATGGTCGCGGACCTCGATCTGCCGGTGGAGGTGCAGGCCGGACCCGTCGTGCGGGAGGAGGACGGGCTCGCGATGAGCTCGCGGAACACCTACCTGACGGCGTCCGAGCGCGCGGCGGCGCTGGCGCTGCACGAGGTGCTGGCTCATGCGGAGGCGGCATTCACGGCGGGGGTGCGCGACCCCGAAGCGGTTCGCGCGCTGCTCCGCGCGGCCGATGGCCCGAAGCTCGCGCTCGAGTACGGCGAGGTGGTGCATCCGGAGACGCTCGAGCCGGTCACCGAGCTGACGGCGGGCACGGTAGCCGCCGTCGCGGGTAGGGTGGGGAACACGCGCCTGATCGACAACACGATCCTGCGCGGCTGACTCTCGAAAAGGACTCGTGGCGATGCTGCGATCGATGTGCAAGTCCAAGATCCACCGCGCGACGGTGACGGACGCGAACCTGAACTACGTCGGATCCATCACCATCGACGCGGAACTCATCGCCGCCGCCGACCTGATGGAATACGAACAGGTGCACGTCGTGAACGTCAACAACGGCGCGCGCTTCGAGACCTACGTGATCGCCGGTGAGCCCGGCAGCGGCGTGATCTGCCTGAACGGCGCGGCGGCGAGGCTCGCCCATGCGGGTGACAAGGTGATCATCATCAGCTACGCCCAGTACACGGAGGCCGAGCTCCAGGAGTACCGGCCCGTCTTCATCTTCGTAGACGAGGCGAATCGCATTACGCGCGATCACATTCGGGCGAAGAGTCGGTAGCGGAGATGACGCGCTGGACCGGGATCATCGTCGCCGCGGCCGGCGGGCCGGAGGACGAGATGGAGTCACGGTTGCCCAGCTACCTCCATCCGATCGCGGGGAGGCCCCTCGTCTGGCACACCGTCGCCGAGATCGCCCGCGCGGATCCGCCGCCCGAGCGGCTGATCGTGGTCGGCGGTGCCGAGCTCCCGGCGAGTCTGTTCAGCGATATCAGCGGTCCACCGGTAAGCGCGGTCAGTCACGAAGGGCTCGGTGAGCTTGACCTGTCCGACGCGCCCGCGGTGGTGCTCGTAGCCGATGCTTCCGCGTGGCTGCCCTCGGCCGCGGTCGGCACCCTCGTGGCGGGCCCGAGGGGGAGCTGGGTCGGAACTGCCGACGGCGTCGCCGCGGCGCGGCTCGATCCACAGCTTGCGCCCGAAGTTCTCCGCGTTCCGACCCCGCTCCGATCCACCCGCGGCGTTCTCACCCCCGCCGGACGAATCGCCGATGCCGAAGGCGCGCTCGTGGTGCGCAACCGGGTCCAGCTCAGCGCCGTCGCCGAGTGCGTGCGCCGACGTCTCGTCGAACTGCACATGCGAGCCGGGGTCACCTTTCTACTCCCCTCCTCTGTCCTGATCGACGTAGACGTGCGGATCGGCACCGACACCACCGTCTACCCCGGTGTGGTGCTCGAGGGGGAGACCACGATCGGAGCGGAGACGGTGATCGGGCCGGGCTGCAGGGTGATCGACAGCTGGATCGGCAGTGGGGTCGAGATGAAGGGATGGAACTACGTCTCCCACACCTCGGTTCGGAACCGCGCCATCCTCGAGCCGTACGTGCGTCGGGGGTTCGATTGAGCAACGTTTTGCACCCGGCGCCGAGCGCCGTCGTGCAGGCCGCTGCCCGTGGTGAGCTTCCCGCGTGGACGGTGGCGTCGCCGGGACGGCGCGAGCACATGGCCCGGGTGGCCGCTCTGCTGTCCGAGTGGGCGGAGGCGCTCGACCTCTCCCTCGCTGACCGCGCCCGGTGGGTGGCCGTCGGATGGCTGCACGATGCGCTGCGCGACGCGCCGCCCGAGGAGCTCCGCGAGCGCGTTCCACTGGACTTCCGCCATCTTCCGGGACCGACCCTCCACGGTCCGGCCGCCGCGGAGCGGCTCGAGGGGAGCGCCGACCCCGAGATGCTCCAGGCCATCCGCTACCATACCATCGGCCATTCGTCCTTTGGGGAGCTCGGCAAGGCGCTTTACCTGGCCGACTTCCTGGAGCCGGGGCGCGACTTCGACGTCGACTGGCGCGCCTCTCTCACGGAGCGGATGCCGGACGACCTGAACTCGGTGCTCCTGGAGGTGCTCGGGGCGCGCCTCCAGCACCTGGTCGAGGTCAGAAAGCCCATCCGGCCGGAGACCGCCGCCTTCTGGTCGGCCGCGGTGAAGCACGGATGAAGCGGCTACGCCTCGGAGTCCTAATCGTTCTGCTCCTGGCGGTCGTCGCGGGTGTGGTCTCGATGGTGGGGCAGTGGTGGGGCGCGGGCGAGCTGGCGAGTCCGCCCGCCGAGGTAGGAACCAGCGAGCGCGTCCGCGTCGAGGTTCTCAACGCGGCGGGGATTCCGGGGCTCGCGCGCGGAGCGACCGATCGGCTCCGCGACGCCGGGTTCGACGTCGTTTTCTTTGGCAACGGACGGGGCTTCGAGCCGGAGAGCTCGCTGGTGCTGGACCGGGTGGGTAGGCGGGAAGTCGCCGCGGAGGTCGCCCGGGCCCTGGGAATCCCGCGCGTAGTCACCCGTCCCGACACCACGCTCTATCTCGAGGTCACGGTCGTGCTGGGGAAGGACTGGGCGGGCGCGACCGTCGACACTAGCTCGCGGCCTTCTCTCGCGCCCGAGAAGTGATCTGCACCGGGCCTCGCCCATGCGTGGCCTCCGCCTTCAGCTGACCACACGCCGCCGCGATGTCCCGACCCCGCGGCGCGCGGACGAAAGCGCTGATCCCTCGCGCCTCCAGCCTCGCCGCGAACGCGCGCAGCCGCTCCGGCGTGCTGGGCCGCCACTCCGTCTCCGGGATCGGGTTGAAGGGGATGAGGTTCACGAACGCGTGGAACTCGCGGGTCAGTCGAGCCAGCTCGTCAGCGAGCGCGATGGAGTCCGTCACACCGTCGATCATGACGTACTCGAAGGTGATGCGCTTCCCCCCCGCCGCGTCGAAGGCGCGCAGAGCCTCTACCAGCTCGGGCAGCGGGTACTTCTTCTCGATCGGGATCAGCTCCTGCCGCAGCTCGTGGTTCGGCGCGTGGAGCGACACCGCGAGTCGGTACTGCTCCGGCATGCGCGCCATCTCGAGGATTCCCGGCACGACACCCACCGTCGAGACGGTGATCCTGCGAGCACCGAGCCCGTAGCCGTGGTTCAGCGAGTGCAGCGCCGCGAACACCGCCTTCCGATTCATCAGCGGCTCGCCCATCCCCATGAACACCACGTTGGTGATCTCGCCGAGCCCATTGTCCGCCGCCCATGCGCGCGCACCACGATACTGCGCGATGATCTCACCGGCGGAGAGCTGGCGCTGGTAGCCCATCCATCCGGTCGCGCAGAAGGTGCACGCCATCGCGCACCCCGCCTGCGAGGAGATGCAGAGGGTCAGGCGAGTGGAGGTCGGGATCAGCACCGACTCGATGAGCTCGCCGTCCGCCAGCTTCCAGAGGTGTTTCGACGTACCGTCCGACGAGCGGGAAAGGCGCGCCGTCTCGAGCGCGGTGAGATCGAAGCACTCGCGGAGGGCGTCACGCTCGGCCTTCGGCAGGTTGCTCATCTCGTCGAACGAGAAGGCGAGCCGGTCGTAGAGCCAGCTCACCACCTGCTCCGCGCGGTAGGCCGGCTGGCCGCGCGAGGCGAAGTGCTTCGTCAGTGCAGTCCTGCCCTGTTCGGGCAGCAGCCCGGCGAGGTCCGGCTTTGCGTGCGTGGTTCTCATCTCACCCCTGTCTGAATGCGCCGAGCCCTGTTATTCACCGCGATCAGCGCGGGGTTCCCGAAGTGGGGTCGGCACGGCTCCGCGCGTTCTTGATGCGGGTTGGCCGAAGCGTTACCTTTGCAAGTCACACACCCCGCGCGCGCACAGGCGCCGCCGATCCACAGCCCGAACCGAGGCGCTCGTGCTCCTCACGGATTTGCTGACTCCCGAGCGGATCAAGATACCGCTGGTCGCGAACGACAAGGATGCGCTGCTTCGTGAGCTGGTCGGGCTGGTGGGGGACGGTGGGAAGGGTGCCGACCCGGAGCAGATCCTCACCGCCGTCCGCGAGCGTGAGGAGGTGCTCAGCACCGGAATCGGCAACGGCGTCGCCATCCCTCACGGCAAGACCTCCTCGGTCGACCGGCTCATGCTCGCCGCCGGCGTAGCCACCGACGGAGTGGACTTCGAGGCTCTCGACGGCAAGCCGGTGCAGCTGTTTTTTCTGCTGGTCGGGCCAGAATCCGCGGCCGGCGACCATGTCAAAGCGCTGAGTCGCATCTCCAGGCTCCTCCAGCGCGACACCTTTCGGACCCGCCTCGCTTCCGCCACCCACCCCGACGAATTCTACGCGATCGTATCCGAGGCCGAGACCACGTGATGCGGCGCGTACAACCGTGGCTCCCCGCGCTCGCGTGGGCCGCGCTCATCTTCCTGCTCAGCGCCCGACCGACCGTCCCCGTCGCACTCGAGCTCGGTTCCGACAAGGTCGCACACTTCCTCGCGTACGCGGTGCTCGGCGCGCTTCTCGCACGGGGCCAGTCCCGTAGCGGGATGTCCGCGGCGAGCGCCTGCGTGCTGGGCGCCGCCTACGGCGCGTCGGACGAGTGGCACCAGTCGTACGTGCCCGGCCGCTCCGCGGACCCGTTCGACTGGGTCGCGGACACAGCCGGCGTGATCGCCGGCGTAACCCTCTATCACTGGATGCGCCGGCGACCGTGGAGCGCGGCTCCAGTCGGCGGCGCGCGAACGGATAACAGCGCTTCATGACCGACGTCTTCGCCACGCAGTTCCGCACGCGCGCAGCGGGCGCGCTCCGCTCCTCCGAAGCCGGCGAGACGGTTCGACTCGCCGGCTGGGTGAACCGCAGGCGCGACCTCGGCGCCCTCGTCTTCCTCGATCTGCGCGACCGGGCCGGCGTGGTCCAGGTCTCCTTCGATCCGGCCTATGCCACGCCGGAGGCGATCAAGCTCGCGCGCCAACTCGGACCCGAGGACGTGGTCCAGGTCGAAGGGACCGTCGAGGTGCGGCCGGGGGACAAGGGGAACCGGGAGCTGGAGACCGGAGAGGTGGAGGTGCGCGCCACTTCGCTGCGCCTGCTCCAGGCGGCCCAGCCGCTGCCCATCCCGGTCTTCCGCTCGCCTGACGAGGAGCTGCCGTCGGAGGACCTCCGCCTCCGCTATCGCTACCTGGATTTGCGTCGGCCGGAGCTGCAGCGGAACCTCCTGCTCCGGCACCGCGCCGCGCGCACCGTCCGCGAATTCCTGGACTCGCAGGGCTTCGTCGAGGTGGAGACGCCGCTGCTCACGCGGCGGACGCCGGAGGGCGCGCGAGACTACCTGGTCCCGAGCCGCGTCCATCCCGGCGAGTTCTACGCGCTTCCGCAGTCGCCCCAGATCTACAAGCAGCTGCTGATGGTGAGCGGCTTCGATCGCTACTACCAGATCGTGCGCTGCCTTCGGGACGAGGATCTGCGCGCCGACCGGCAGCCGGAGTTCACCCAGATCGACGCCGAGATGGCCTTCGTCACCGAGGAGGACGTCTACCGGGTCGGTGAGGGTCTGATGCAGGCTCTGTGGAAGGCGGTGCTCGGTGTCGACCTTCCGGTCCCATTCCCGCGCCTCACCTACTCGGAGGCGATGTATCGCTACGGCACGGACAAGCCCGACCTCCGGCTCGGCCTGGAGATCGTGGACGTGACGGAGCTGCTGCAGAACGCGGACTTCCGCGTCTTCCAGGGCACGATCGGAACGACGCAGCGGATCCGCGGCATCCGCGTGCCCGGCGGCGCGGTGCTCTCCCGCAAGGAAGTCGACGATCTGCAGGCGGTGGCCAAGCGCGGCGGAGCGCCAGGCGCCCTCTGGGTCAAGCGCGGCGACGACGCGTGGACGGGGCAGTTCGCGAAGGCACTCGACGCGACCATCAGCGAGCGCCTGGCCGCTGCGGCGGGAATCGAGCCCGGTGATCTGTTCGTGGCCGTCGTCGGCGATTTCCGGGTTCGCAGCCCCGCACGCCCGTCGTCCGGCTCGCCCCAGGGGTCTTCCGAGACCTTCATGGAAGCGGCGCTCGACGAGCTGCGGCGGCACCTGGGCGCGCGCATGGACCTGATCGACCGCAGCGGGCACGCGTGGCTCTGGGTGACCGAGTTCCCGCTCTTCGATTGGGACGCCGACTCGGGCCGGCTGGTCTCCGCCCACCACCCCTTCACCTCCGCGCATCCGGACGACCTGGAAAAGCTGCGCGCCGCGACTGGCGGCGAAGGAGCGATCTCGGCGGAGGTGGCGCGTGAGCTCTTCGGTGCCGGCCTGCGATCCCTTGCGTATGATGCGGTGTACAACGGCAACGAGCTGGCGAGCGGCTCCGTCCGGATCCACGACGCCGAGCTGCAGCGCATGATCTTCCGGGCCATCGGCCTGGACGCCGAAGAGGCGGCCCAGAAGTTCGGATTCCTGCTGGAGGCGTTCCGCTACGGCGCTCCTCCGCACGCCGGGTTCGCGTTCGGGTTCGATCGGTTGGCGATGCTCCTGTCCGGTGTGCCCAGCCTGCGGGACGTGATCGCCTTTCCGAAGACGACCTCGGCACGCGCGCTGTTCGAGGGCGCGCCCGCTCCAGTCTCCGCAGCGGAGCTGCGGGACCTCCATATCAACGTTGTAGACCAGGCGAAGTGAATTTGATCAAAGATCAACGATCGATGGACGACCGCGCCGGCCGTTCCGGGGGCGGCGTGGCTGACGCGGAGGGCGCCAACGTACAGCATCGTCTCTCCACCGAAGGCGCGGATCACCTCCTGATCGCGGGCGTCAACGACAGCCACCTGCTCGAGCTCGCCCGCGTCTGCGGCTGCCGGGTGGTGATGCGGGACGATCACCTGCTTCTCTCCGGGGCCGTCACGGACGTCGAGCGGGTGGTACCCGTCGCGCAGCACATGATCGACCTGGCGCGCTCCGGTGCGCCCTTCACCTTGAACGACATCAGCCGCTTCGCGGAGCAGGTGCCCGGGAGCGACGGCGCGCTGAAGATGGGCGACGGGGTGCGCATCGCGGTGCCCGGCGGCAAGAAGGTCATCACCGCGAAGACGGAAGGGCAGGGCGAGTATCTCGACGCGATCGAGGCGAACGACGTGGTCGTCGGCATCGGACCCGCGGGGACGGGAAAGACCTACCTGGCCGTCGCCGCCGCGGTGGACGCGCTCTTCAAGAAGCGGGTCAAGCGCATCATCCTGGCGCGTCCGGCCGTGGAGGCGGGGGAGAACCTCGGCTTCCTCCCTGGCGACCTGCAGGAGAAGGTCGATCCGTACCTCCGGCCGCTGTACGACGCGCTCGAGGACATGATGGGCGTTGAACGGATGCGTCGCGCACTCGAGACCCGGGCGATCGAGATCGCGCCGCTGGCGTACATGCGGGGTCGCACGCTGCACGACGCGTTCGTGATCCTGGACGAGGCGCAGAACGCGACCGTGCTGCAGATGAAGATGTTCCTCACGCGCCTCGGCTTGAACTCGAAGGCGGTGATCACGGGAGACAAGACGCAGATCGACCTCCCCCGCCGCGACGATTCCGGCCTCATCGACGTGGAGCGCGTGCTGAAGGGGATCGAGGGGATCGCGTTCGTTTACATGCGGCCTGCCGACGTGGTGCGGCACAGGCTGGTAAAGGAGATCATCCGCGCCTATGCCGCCGCCAACGGTGAGGCCGACGAGGAAGCGGCGGCCGCGAGCGAAGGAAGCGCGGTAGCGGTGAAATGACGTCCGAGAGCTCAGGCGCGGGGTCGATCTGGCAGCGAACGCTCGCGGCTCTGGCCGAAGCGCCGGAGCCGCGGCTCGTTCCCCGCCTGATCCATCACGGGTCGCGCCTGGTCCTCCTCGCCGCGACCGCGGTGGCGATCTTCGCGCTCTTCCCCGCGCCGCGTCTACCCGATACGGCCGTGCTGGAGCGCGGCGTCGTCGCGCCCAACGACGTCATCGCAGAGTTCAGCTTCTCCATCCCCAAGACGCCCGACCAGCTGCTTCGCGAGCAGGTGGAGGCGGCCAGCGGGATTCCACCGGTTTACGACCAGGCTCCCGCCATGCGTGACAGCGTGCTGCGGGAGGTGCGCGGCTTCTTCGAGTCCGTCGACTCGATCACGGCGGCGCCTGTGCCTGCGCCGGCGAAGGAGGAGGCGCTCCGCGACTTCCTCGGCCGCAGCCGCATCGCTCCGACTCCGACCGCCGTCACGGCATTGTCGGACGTGCAGGACCGGGTGGTGCTGCGCGCCTCCATCGAGGGGGCGATCGTCGCCTCGTACGGGCAGGGAATCGCCCCGGGGACGATCGGGCAGGGCGCATCGGCGATCCTCATCAGGACTCCCTCCGGAGCGGAGCGGCTCACGCCGCGTGACTCGCTGATCACGGCCGAGCGGCTCTTTCGCGCCGCCGCCGACCGCCTCCCGGACGACGCCGCCCGCCTCGCCGAGCTCCAGCGGCTGATCCTCATCCGCTTCTTCAAGCCCAGCCTGATCTTCAACGAGAGCGAGACTGAGGCGGCGCGCGAGCGGGCTCGCCGCGCGGTCGATCCGGTCCGCTCCACCGTCCTCCGTGGTGAGAAGATCGTCGGAGCCCACGAGCGGATCGGAGAAGACGAGGAGGTGCGGCTGCAGGCGTACGAGACGCAGCTGAGCCGCCGCGGAATCGGCGACGCCGCGGACCAGCGCACCTGGATTAGATCGCTCGGCGCGATCCTCTTCAACATGCTCGTGCTGGGCATCTTCGGCGCGCTGATCTACTTCTACCGGCGTCTGATCTACCGCGACGTCCGGGCGCTTCTGCTGCTGACCGCGCTCACCGTCGCGGTCGCGGGCGCGAGCGCGTTGATCGCGCGGCTCGCGCTGCCGACGGAGCTCATCCCGGTCACCTTCGCCGCCCTGATCGTGGCGGTGCTCTGGGACGGCCGGATCGGGCTCTGTCTCACGCTGGTGCTCGCGTTGCTGATCGGCGGGCAGACGCCCTTCCTCGGTATCACGGCGCCCTTCACCATGGCGTTGGGCGGAGCGGCGGCTGCTTTCAGCGTCGGCGTCGTCGAGCGCCGCTCCAAGACCTGGATCTTCATCTCGCTGATCGCGCTCGCGTACATCGCCTCGGCCGTGACCGTGGGGTTGATGCTCTCCCGCCCGTTCGAGGAGATGGCGATCGCGGCGGGGTGGGGGATCACCAACGCGATCGTCGCCTCCCTTTTCGCGATCGGCTTCCTGCCCCTGCTGGAAAGCTTCACCGGAATCACCACCGACCAGACGCTGCTCGAGCTTTCGGACCTGAACGGTAAGCTGTTGAAGCGGCTGTCGCTCGAGGCGCCGGGCACCTACGCCCACACGGTCAACGTCGCCAACCTCGCGGAAGCGGCCTGCCGGGCGATCAGGGCGAACGGGCTGCTCGCCCGGGTTGGCGCGTACTACCACGACATCGGCAAGCTGGTGAAGCCGCAGTATTTCATCGAGAACCAGCCGCGGGGCCGGAACCCGCACGACAAGCTCCGGCCGGCGATGAGCTCCACGATCATCCGGGGCCACGTGCTGGAAGGGCTGAAGCTGGCGGAGGCGGAGCACATCCCCGAGATCGTGCGCGACTTCATCCCCGAGCACCACGGCACGCAGCAGGTCGTCTTCTTCTACAATCGTGCGCGGGAGCAGGACCCGAACGGCCACATCAACCCCGCTGACTTCTCGTACGCCGGACCGAAGCCGCAGTCCAAGGAGACGGCGGTTCTCATGCTCGCCGACGCGGTGGAGTCGGCTGCGCGCGCGCTTCCCGATCCCACGCCGCTGCGCATCCGCGAGCTCGTGCACCGGCTGGTCTCGCAGAAGATCTCCGACGGGCAGCTGGACCAGAGTCCGCTGACGCTGCGCGAGATCGATCTGGTGCAGGAGTCGCTCTCGAGTGTGCTGACCGGCATGTACCATCACCGGATCGACTATCCCGCGCCGGTCGCGCAGCCCGACCCCGTCGCGCATCCGGAGCCGGCCGCGCAGGTTGAGCCGGAAGTGGTCGCCGAGACGTCCATCTCGGAGCGGCGATGAGCGAGCGCACGATCGCGGCGGAGCTCGCCGACTTCGAGGACCTGCCCGAGGAACTGGCCGAGGCGGCTGGCGCGCTGCACCGGGCCCGGCCTGCCGTGGCCGAGGCCCTCACGGCGGCGCTCGCCGACGAGCTCCCGTTGTCGAAGCGAGACGGCGGCTTCGTGCGCGCGGGCCATGATCCGGCTCTCGACGAAGCGCGCGAGCTCGGCCACGATTCCCGGCGCTTTATCGCCGCTCTGCAGGCTCGCTACGCAACGGAGACCGGCTGCCGCACCCTGCGCATCAAGCATAACCACATGCTCGGCTATTCTGTGGAGGTGCCCCAGGCCGCCGGCGAGGATTTTTTGAAGGAGCCCTGGAAGGCAACCTTCGTCCAC
>JAHWJV010000070.1 GCA_019348265.1 Gemmatimonadota bacterium | reverse complement strand
GGCGCCACGTGCACGAAGACGCCGAAGCGGTTCGAGGTGAACGAGGGGTGGTACAGCCCCTCGGGCCGCCCGATTCGCGGCAGCCGCCCGGTGATGAACAGGCCCGCGACGGTGGAGAGCGCGCCCAGCAGGATGGTCACCTCGAACATGATCACGCTGAAGGCTGGTAGGGAGACGATCTCCTTGCCGCCGACGATGAGCGGCCAGTCCAGCGAGCTCCAGATCGCGAGCGCGGCGCCGGCTGCGGTCCCGGTGAACGCGCCCATGATGGTGAAGATCCGCACCGCGCTCTCGGGCGCCTCGAGCGCCTCCTCGAGCTCGTGCCGCGGGGTCGGAGAGTAGACGGTCAGCGGGAAACCCTTCGACCGCAGCCGCTTGATCGCGTCGCTGGTGGTGTCGAGGTAGGCGAAGACGCCCAGGACACCGGTACGTGGCTTCTTCATCGGCGCTCGAACTCCTTATACCCGGTGGGCAGCTCCTCGACCAGCCGCTGCTGGGCGCTCTCCGCCAGCGCGTCCGCCGGATGGTGCTTCAGCGGCGGCGGCAGGATCTCCTTGATCTCCGCGATCGACAGTACCGGCAGGAAGCGAAGGAAGAGCAGCATCCACATGAAGAACCACCCGAAGCTCCCCATGAGGATGACCGCCTCGGTGATCCCGATGTGGTAGTTCAGGAAGCGCCACGGCTCGTACGAGTGCGCCAGCGAAGGTACGATGATCACGAACCGCTCCCACCACATCCCGATGTTGACTATGATCGAGATGAGGAAGAATGCGTTGAGATTCTTCCGTATCTTGGGGAACCAGAGCAGCTGCGGGATGATCGCGTTGAAGGTGATCATCGACCAGCCGGCCCACCAGTAATCGCCGGTGACCCGGTCCCAGAAGACGTCGCGCTCATAGAGCTCGGCGGAGTACCAGGCCATGAAGTACTCCATGGCGTAGGCGTAGCCGACGATCGTCGAGGTGAGGATCAGCAGCTTCGCCATGCGGTCGAAGTGGAGGTCGGTGAGATACGCGCGCAGCCGGAAGATCTTGCGAACGGGCACCGCAATGGTGACCACCATCGCCACGCCGGAGAGGATCGCGCCCGCGACGAAGTAGGGCGCGAAGATGGTCGTGTGCCAGCCGGGAACGATCGAGACGGCGAAGTCCCAGGAGACGACCGAGTGCACCGACAGCACCAGCGGGGTCGCGAGCGCCGCGAGGAACAGGTAGGCGCGGGTGAAGTTCTTCCACTCGCGGTCCGTTCCACGCCACCCGAGCGCCAGGATGGTGTAGACCTTCTTCCGCCAGGGGACGGTCGTGCTGTCGCGCGAGGCGGCGATGTCCGGGATCAGCCCGATGAAGAAGAAGACGCTGGAGACGGTAAGGTACGTGGTGACCGCGAACACGTCCCAGAGGAGCGGCGAGCGGAAGTTCGGCCAGAGCTGCCGCTGACTCGGCAGCGGCAGGAGCCAGTAGAAGAACCAGGGCCGGCCGATGTGGATGATCGGGAAAAGCGCGGCCGTGATCACGGCGAAGACGGTCATCGCCTCCGCAAGCCGGTAGATTGCCTGCCGCCAGGGCGCGCGAAAGAGGAAGAGGATCGCGGAGATCAGCGTCCCCGCGTGGCCGATACCGACCCAGAAGACGAAGGTCGTGATGAAGGCCCCCCACCCGACCGGGTTGGTGAGGCCCGCCATCCCGAGGCCATAGACGACGTCCGCCAGGAAGGCGACCACCGCCGCGCCGACCAGCAGGACGCAGACGGTGAGCAACGCCAGATACCCCTTACCCGGCTTGGAGAGCAGCCGGTTGGCGTCGCGGTTTACGTCCGAGTAATCGGCGACTTCCGGGTGGAAGACGGATCTGATTTCGGTGGCCATCTTGAACTCCCCTTATCCTCTCAGTGGGCCTCGGCCGGAACCGCCGACTCGGTCGTCGCCGCCGTGGCGTGGCCGCCGTGCGCCGGCTCCTGCAGCGTCACCTTCTTCAGATACACGATCGCCGGCTGCGCATTGGTCACCTCGAGCGCGCGGTAGCCGCGCACCGACTGCGCCGCCCGCGACACCGCGCTGTTCGGATCGGAGATGTTACCGAACACGAACACCTCGGTCGGGCACGTCTGCACGCACGCCGGCACCACGTCCCCGTCCGTCATCGGCCGGTTCTCCGTAGCGGCGTTGTGCTTGCCCTCGCGGATGCGCTGCACGCAGAAGGTGCACTTCTCCATCACGCCCTTCTCGCGCACCGTCACGTCCGGGTTGAGCTGCCAGTTCAGCGGCTCCGGGAAGTCGTATGTCCACCAGTTGAAGTAGCGGACCTTGTAGGGACAGTTGTTCGCGCAGTAGCGCGTCCCGACGCAGCGGTTGTAGACCTGCCCATTCAGACCGTCCGGCGTGTGGTACGCCGCGTACACCGGGCAGACCGGCTCGCAGGGAGCGTTGCCGCAGTGCTGGCAGAGCATGGGAAGGAAGCGGACGTCGTTGGTCCCCGTATCGGACATCGCCGCTTCATCGTCCCCGCTCGGGTGGAAGTAGCGCTCGATCCGCAGCCAGGAGAGGTCGCGCCCCTTCTTCATCTCCGTCGCGCCAACCACGGGGATGTTGTTTTCCGCGTAACAGGCGGTGACGCACGCGCTGCAGCCGATGCAACGCGACAGGTCGACCACCATCGCCCAGCGCGGAGCGGAGTCGAAGTACTCGCCGTACTGCGTCGCCGGCGGCGGATACGCCGCCGGATCGGTCGGGGTCTCGATGGGAAGGAAGCCGCCCTTGCCGCGCAGGCTCTCGATCGGCTCGGACCCCGGGACGGAGGGATGCCCCTGCCGCTCCTGGGTCGCCAGCGAGGCAACGGAGATCGCCTGTGCGATCTCGCGGTCGTACTGCACTCGCACACCCTGCTCGAAGAGACCCGCCGACGGGTTAAAGAACTTCTCGCCGTTCAGCAGCATTCCGGGGATGATGCTCGGCTTGTCGGTCTTCGCGATGCGGACGCGCACCCCGTAGCCGGCGAAGCTGCCCGTCGCCTCGTCCAGCGTCGGCCCGAGCAGGGCGTTCGGGTTCACGCCGAGGCCCGCCGTCCACCGGCCGCCCGCGGCGTGACCGAGGCCCATCTGGATGGCTACGGTGTCCGGCCGCACGCCGGGGTAGACGTAGGCCCAGGTGGTAACCGAGCCGTGCTGCGACGTCACCTCGACCAGATCTCCCTGAGCGATCCCCATCTCCTCGGCCGTGCGCGGATGGATCTCCACCCACGACTCCCATGGCACCTTGGTGACCGGGTCGGGAAGCTCGAGCAGCCAGGGGCGGTTGGCGGTCCGACCGTCGTAGAAGCGATACGACGGGTAGACCACGAGGTTCAGGTTCCCATTCGCGTCACCCTGCGCGGCAACAGGCGCGGACGGCGCGGGACCCGCGGGAGTGGCGGGCTGCTGCACGTCGGCCTGAAGCACTTCGCCGGTCTGGCCCGTGGTGGCCAGGTTCGCGGTGGTCTGCGAAGGATCGGTCGTCGCTGCTCCGGCGCCGACCACACCGGCGCCGGCCGTGGCGCCCTGCAGCGGAAGGAAGCCGGCGGCGCCGGTCCCAGGGGTGAGCGGGGCCGGATACACTCCCCCGCGCCGGACCGCCTCACGCCACGCTTCACCGCCCGCGAGCCCGGCCCAACCGGTACGGAGGTAATCGTAGTAGGTGTTCGCGAGTCCGCCGCCCACGGGCGTGCCGAGCTGCGCGGCCACCGAGATGAGCACGTCGCCGACCTGCTTGGTATTGAAGACCGGCCGCATGACCGGCTGGATCAGCTCGTTCACCCCCGCCTCGGGGATGTAGTCGTCCCAGGCCTCCAGGAAGTGGTGGTTCGGGAGGAGCATCGTGGCGAGCTCGGCGGTCTCGTCCGGGAAGGAGGAGAAGCTCACCCGCGTGGGCACTCGCTCCAGCGCCTGCCGGAAACCGAGCGACGTCGGAAGCGTGTACGCCGGGTTCTGCGCGTCGATGAGGAGCAGCTGAACCTGGCCGGCGTTCATCTGCTGGACGAGCTGGATCATCTCGCGGCCGCTGGGGCGCGTGGCGACGCCGGCGTTCCCGCCGCGGCCGGCGTTCAATGCGCCGATCGCGTCGCGCAGCTGAGATGCGTTCGGCCCGGAGATCGCGGCCCCCGGGCCGAGCGCGACGCCGCCCGCGGCGCGGAACTCCTGCGCGATCTGATCGATGGTCGCCTGCGGGATCTCCGTCTGCTGCGCCGCGGTCGCGGAGTCGAGGCGGCCGGCGAGTGCCTGGGCGAGCAGGTGCTCGGTCCCCGGCCTCGGCGCGAGCCACTGGTCGGCGTTGAGCCCGGTCAGCGGACGGTGCGGACCGACCCACACGAACTTGCCGCGTCGGCCGTTCCGGTAGCTGTGCATCTGCGCGAACTGCCAGGAGTACTCCACCGGCGAGCCCCAGGTCTCCAGGAAGTCGGCGCCGAAGGAGATCAGGTAGTTGGCGTCCGCGAACTGCAGCCCGCGCGGCTGCGCCTGCCAGGGGTCGAAGATCACCCGGCGTGCGCCGATCGCCCCGACGAACTCGTCGGCGAGGCGGTTCATGGTGCCGGTGTAGTCCTGCGTCAGGAAGACGATCCCGCCACCGCCACCCGCCTGCTGGATCTCCCGGATCCGCTGCGCGAGCAGGCGCTCGGCCGTTCCCCAGGTGACGACGGTGTCGCGGACTCCCGGCTCACGCGTGACGGGGCCCTGGAAGCGGTCGGGATGGTAGAGTCCCTGCACCGACGCCTGCCCGCGCGCGCACAGGTTCCCGCGGGAGATCGGGTGGTCCGGGTTCCCCTCGACCTTGGTCGCGCGGCCCTCGTGCGTCTCGACGTGGATCCCGCACCCGGCCGGGCACTCCCGGCAGGTGCTGGTATAGTAGGTCGGGATCCCCGGTACGATGTCCTCGCTCGGGATCACGTAAGGGATGAGCTTCTCAACGTCCCCCGTCGAGCATCCCGCGGTCGCCGCACCGGCGCCGCTGACACCCAGGACCTTGAGGAAGTCCCGCCGCTTCATTCCATCTGACATTCGATCTCCTTGGAGAAGCTATCAGCTATCAGCTATCAGCTATCAGTGGTTCCGGCCCGGCATCAGCTCGCATCCTCGGAACCAGAGGACTGATAGCTGATAGCTGATAGCCGATAGCTAATAGTGACACACCGTACAGTCGGTGGACGCGCGCTGGTCCTCGTGGACCCCGGTGAAGCCACCTACGTTCTCACCCGACGAACGAACCTGCTGGAGGTGCCTGATGAAGGGCGAATTCTGCTGGACGGACGCGTCCTCCTGCGCCGACAGCTGGGTCTCCCCACGATGGCAATCGATGCACCAGCCCATCTGCAGCGAGGAGAAGCGGTACACCTTCTCCATCTCCTGCACGGGCCCGTGGCAGGTCTGGCACTGGAGCCCCGCGCGGACGTGCATGTTGTGCGGGAAGCGAACGTGCTCGGGCACGCGATGGATGCGCACCCACGGAATCGCCTCCTGGTTCTTCCAGTAGCTCACCAGCTTGTTCGCCTCGGCGTTCCAGGTCGAGTCGCGATCCGCCGTGGGGAAAGCGAGAGACGCCTGGGCCGGGGGGGCCGTCGCGCTCCCGGGCACGTGGCACCCGACGCAAACGCGCACCGCTGGGAGGCCGGCGTCGACGGAGCGGTCGGCGGAGTAGTGACAGTACATGCAGGGGATCTGATTCTGCCCCGCGTGCACGTTGTGGTAGAAGGCGATCGGCTGGTCCGGTGCATCGTCCGGATCCTGCTCCCCCGGGCCGCGGCAGCCGGCCAGCGCGACGGCAGCGAGCACCGCGATCCCGGAAATGGAGAGGACTCTAGTCATAGCGAGCGTCTCAGCTTGCAGCAGTCGACATAGGATTCACGAGACTCCGGCCAGCGCACCCGGAGATCCCCCACGAGCTTCCTCCCGATCATCGACGCGCCGGCTGCGGAATCCGGCGCGCGGTAAACGAAAACACCCCCATATAACACGGGCCTATACCGGCGGGCAATAGAACATTCCCCTTACATTTTCTGTGGGGAAAACTCCCACAAGCGCGAACCATCCGGCTAACCGCTTGCTTAGGAGCGACCTGCGCGCGAGCGTCAGGCGACACGCCGATGCTCCACCATGGCACAGCGGTTCTGCACGACCTTGATTCCGGCTTCCGCGAGGCGCCTTGCCGCGTCGTCGTGGCGGATCCCCGACTGCATCCAGACCGCGCCCGGCCGAGCCTGGATGAGGTCGTCGACGTGCGGCGGTACGTCCACCGAGCGGCGGAATACGATCACCAGGTCTACCTTTTCGGGGATCGCCGACACGGACCGGTAGACCCGCTCGCCTATAATCTCTGTCGCGTCGGGATAGTAGACGGGGACGGGGACCACGGTGTACCCGGCGCGCTTCAGGTACTCGGGGACGTAGAACGCCGGCTGCGTCGACTGCGCCTCGGTCTTGATGCCGAGGACCGCGACGCGGCGCGCGGAGCGGAGGATGTCGGCGATACCAGCCGGGTCGTCGATCAGGTTTTCGCGCCAATCCATGGCCTATTATGAATGATGAATGATGGATGATGAATGATCACTTAGGGGAGCCGAGGATGTGCTCATCCACACCGCTGGGTCTATCATTGCATAGGCTGTATTCACAGCCGGTAATTCATCATTCATCATTCATCATTCATAATCGCGGTTAGCCGTGGAGCAGTGGATCGAGCAGTTCGGCCCGTGGGCCGTGTTTGCCGGGTTGATGATAGAGGGCGAGATGGCCCTCCTCCTGGCCGGGTACGCGGTGCACCACGGCTACCTTCCGCTGCTGCCCACGCTGTTGCTCGGTACGGCTGGCGGCATATGCAGCGACGGCCTGTACTACTGGCTCGGCCGGACCTATGGCGCCCGCTTCCTTCGCTCCCGCCCTGGACTCCGTCCGCTGCGCGCGCGCGCGATCCTGCTCCTGCGCCGCCGCGGTCACCTGATGGCGCTCGGAGTCCGCTTCGCCATGGGCCTCCGCATCGTGCTCCCCACGGTGATGGGTGCCGCGCGGATGCCGCCACGGGTATACCACTCCTATAACGCAGTCGGCGCCTTTCTGTTCGCGGCCGTCTACCTGGCGCTCGGTTATGTATTCGGCCGCGCCATACAGCGGGTGATCGGGAGCCTGGGGCTGTCCGAGGTTCACGTGTTCGGCGCCGTGATCGTGATCGGAGCGATCGCATGGCTGGTGCGGGAGTGGCGGCTCTATCACGACCTGCCGGCGGATCTCCGGACGGGCTGGCGCCCCTTCAGGCGCCGGGGCTGAAGCGCTCGCCCGCCTCCGCCTTCCGCACGAGCGAAGGCGCGGGCGCGAAGCGCGTGCCATGGGCGGCCTCGAGAGCGCGCAGACGGGCGAGAATGCCCTCCGCTCCCTCATTGTCCAGGTACCAGAACGGCCCGCCGCGAAAGGGCGGGAAGCCGAAGCCCATCACCGCGCCGACATCGCCGTCCCGCGCGCTGCGCAGAACCCCTTCCTCCAATGCCCGCACCGCCTCGTTGATCATCCCGAGAACGAGCCGCTCCTGGATCTCGGCGGCGGGCGCGCGCCGACGCGTGGGCGCGCCGATCAGCGCATAGGCGCTCTCGTCGGGGCCACCCTTCTTCTTCCCGTCGTACCGATAGAAGCCGCGGCCGTTCTTCCTTCCGAGCCGACCGTCCTCGATCATCCTCGAAAGCACGTCGTTCGGGCGCACCCTGTCGCCGAACGCCTCCTGCAGGATCTTTCCCGATTTGCCGGCGACGTCGAGGCCGACCTCGTCGAACAGGGTTATGGGCCCGACCGGGAATCCCCACTCGACCATGGAGCGGTCGATCTGGTCCATCGGCACGCCCTCCTGCAGCAGAAGGGCGGCCTCGTTCATGTATGGGCCGAGGATGCGGTTGACGTAGAAGCCCGGCGCATCGTTGACGATGATCGGGGTCTTCCCGATCCGCTTCGCCCAGCGATGCGACGTGGCGGTCACCTCCGGAGAGGTGTGCGGGGTGACGATCATCTCCAGAAGGGGCATCTTCTCGACGGGCGAGAAGAAGTGTAGCCCGATGAGGCTCTCGGGCCGGGTGGAGCCTTCCGCGAGGGTGGTGATGGGGATGGTGGAGGTGTTGGACCCGAGGATGGTCCCTGGTCCGGCGGCGGCCTCCACCTCGCGGATAACGCGGTGCTTGAGGGCGACATCCTCGTAGACTGCTTCGACCACGAGGTCGACGGTGCCGAACCCCGTATACTCCGTCGCCGGCTCGACGCGGTCGGTAAGGGCCGTGATCTCGAATTCCGGGCGCTTACGGCGGCGTGCGCGCTCGACGAGGCTGGCGGTGGCGGTGCGCAGGCCCTTACCGACCGCTTCGGCGGAGACGTCCTTGAGCCGCACGCGGAGCCCGCTCTCCGCCGAGACGACCGCGATCCCGGCGCCCATGAACCCCGCTCCCACCACCGCGACGCGCTCCACGTCGCGCGGCGCCGCGTCGACAGCGAGATCGGGATCGTTCTTGGCGGCCGTGGTCGCGAAGAAGACGTGAATCAGACCCCGCGCCTCCGGCGAGACGCTGAGCTCCCCGAACGCTTCCGCTTCCAGCTCGAAGCCTTCCCGAACGGGCCGGTCGAGCCCGCGCTGCACCACGTCGAGGATTCGGAGAGGGGCCGGGTAGAGCCCGTGCGTCTTTTCCATCACCCCTTCGCGGGCTTTCCGCAGGATCAGCCCGCGCACGCCCGGCAGGTTCTCCATCCACTCTGGCGAGCCTTTGGGCCGGCCGGCGCGCGGCTCCTTGCGTCCCCCCGCGAGATCGAGGGCGACCTGCCTGGCGATGCGGGAGAGAGCCGCGCCCGGAACGACCTCGTCCACGAGCCCGATCTTCCTGGCGCGCCGGCCATCCAGCTGCTTGCCGGTAAGGATCAGGTCGAGAGCTGCGCGGAGGCCGATCAGGCGGGGGAGGCGCTGCGTCCCGCCGGCGCCCGGCAACAGGCCCAGCTGCACCTCAGGCAGCCCGAGCTTGGTCCTGTCGGATTCGCTGGCGATGCGGTAGGTGCAGGCGAGGGCGAGCTCGAGCCCGCCACCGAGCGCGGCGCCATCGATCGCGGCGACGACCGGGATCTCCAGGTTCTCGAGCCGCCCCAGCAGCTCGTGCGCGCTCCGGCTCAGGCGCTGCCCGTCGGCCGCCGTGCGGATCTCCTTGAGCTCATCGATGTCAGCGCCCGCGATCCAGACGCCCGGCTTGCCCGACAGGATCACCGCCGCCCGCGCCTCCCCTCCCTCGAGACGCCGGATCGCGCGGGTCAGCTCGTCCACGAGGGCGCGGGAGAGCACGTTTACCGGCTTCCCCTTCTGGTCGATCGAGATCATCGCGACCCCCTGCTCGACCAGCATGTGAACCGACGCGCGGCCGCTACCCCTCTCCGGCCCGGTAGCCTCCATCCGCCCCCTCCCTGGAACCCGGTGATCGCCCCTGCCGCAGCTGCGGAATGCGCGGCGACGAGGTCCGCACGGAATGCGCCAATCGCACGAAAGCCCACACCGAAGGGCGTGGGCTTTCGTGGTGCTGTGGCGGCCGGTGTCGCCGCGTTCGGCTCAGCTCAGTCGCTCGGTGGCGAGACGCGGCTCGGTGCGAGACCGCGCGGCGCACGTGCGGAAGAGAGGAAGCCGCTGCCGCCGTACGCTTCCGGCCCTCCGGTCCCGAGTACCCGGTCGGCGTACCCATTGGCCGGATCACCGCCAGCGGAGCGGATCCGGCTCACCGTGCCGGGCCCGCGGTTGTACGCGTGCAGTGCTTCGGGGACCCGGCCGTCGTAGCGGTCCAGGAGCCCGTGCAGGTAGCGGAACCCGAGCCGCAGATTGGTCTCACGGTCGAAGATCTCCTCGGGGGTGATTCCGGGCTTCAGCGACTCGGCGGTGCGCGGCATCAGCTGCGTCAACCCGCGCGCGCCGACCGGGCTCACGGCCCGGTCGTGAAATCTGCTCTCGACCTGCACGAGCCGGAAGGCCAGCTCCGGATCGACCCCCTCCTCCTCCGCGATCCTCTGGATCGTGGCCGCGAACTCGTACGGGATCCCGTAGCGCAGCGCGTAGCGCGCGATGGCGACGCGGCTCGCGTCGGTCGATCTGCTCACCTCGATCGCCGCCAGCACGGTATGCCGCAGCACGCCCATTACACCGCGGAGCGGCGGAACGGTCGAGACCAGCATGGCACTGCACAGAACGGTCAGCGTCAGCCGCAGGAGCGCGACGACGTCTGAAACTTCCTGTGCGGCGAGCCGCGTAGGGTTGGCACGAGCTCTGGAGGACATGTAAATCGGGGAGTCGACTTCATGCATGCGGCGGGAAGGGCAGAGGGAATCTAACCTCGGCGCCCGCCGAGCGGAACTACCGTCCGGGAATGACGGCCGTTTCGGGTCGCGGCGCCAGGCACTGGATATCCCGAGGGCCGCGGCCGATAACGAGGTAGTCGGCGACGCTGCGTACGCCGCGAACGAGGCCGCTGGTGGTGATGGCGCACTGCCACGCACCGATCCCATCGACGCCCCCGTGAAGGAGGACCACCGCGCCGTTCACCTCGACGCGGATGCTGGCGCCGGCCAGCGACGGCTCCGCGGCGATCCGGGCGCGGACCTCCTGCGCGATCCTGGGGTCCTCCGTCCGGTCGAGCGGCCGATCGGAGCGTCCGAGGACGCTGCATCCCGCGATTGACATCTCCAGACAAGCGACCAACAGCGCGCCGCGGCGCGCAGACGACCCGCGGAATGTAGGCATGGCTCCGAGTCAGGCGTGCAACGGTTTCGCGGCGGAGGTTGCAAGCGGGAGGCCACAAAAGGCTATCCGCTATCAGCTATCCGCTATCAGTCACCGATGTCGAGGCTTGCGGCTGTGGCTCGCGAGGGCCCACGCTTCGACGTATCGTTCGGATCAGCGGCAACGCCTGAGAACCTGAAATCTGTTGACTGATAGCTGATAGCTGATAGCTCAAATGTCCGAATACTTCCGGCTAACCCGGACGCAGACCTACTC
>JAHWJV010000006.1 GCA_019348265.1 Gemmatimonadota bacterium | reverse complement strand
TGCGCAGAGAGGCCGCGCGCCCGTCGATCGGACCGCCGTAGTACTTGAGCTCGGTCAGCCGGGTCTGGACCGCCTTCACGTCGAACGCCGGCGCCGCGGGCGCCTTCGCCTTGGCGACGGTCGGGCCCGCGCTCGGGGAGGCCGACGCCGACGGCGACGGCGACGGCGAGGGCGGCGCGGGCGAGGGCTCCGCGGTCTCGCTCGGCTCCACCTCCTCGACGCTCTCGACGGTGGCGTCTGCCGCGGGGACGGCCGCGGGAGGCGCAGCGTCGCCGCTGCAGCCGGTCAGGACGAGGGCGCCCGCGACGGCGAGGCCGATCAGGGCAGAGGGCTTGCGGCGGCGCACGTCGATCTCCTCGGACAAGCGGGCGGGACAACGGGAAGGACGCCCGCAGTGACCGCGAGGTTGCGCGGCGAGCACGAGGGTACGTGGTGACGCGCGCTCGCGAGCTCAAGCCCCTTCCCTGGCGGGTCGCGATCCGATCCGCCTCGATCCGACCGTCGGGTGTGTTGACGTTGAGGAAGATGACCGCGGGATCACCGTGCACCGCGACCCGTGCGAGCGGCAGGCGCGCCGCGGAGAGCGCCTCCGCCACCCGCGTCACTCGCCGTTCACCATCCGCGACGGCCTGCTGAATGGACGCGAGCGCCCGTGTGGAGTACCAGGCGCAAAGCGGCTCGAACCCAGCGGGCGCGACGCTCTCCGGCGCCAGCGCGAGCATCTCACCGTCTAGCGCTTCGGCGACGATCTCGCGCAGCAGCGAGGCGGGGAGGAACGGCAGGTCGCAGGCGACGCAGAGCGCCCCGGGGAGCCGTAGCTCCAGCGCCCACCGCAGCGCGGTGTCGATGCCCGCGAGCGGGCCCCCGCCGGCGCTTGCGTCGGGACGCGACGGAAGCCGCCCAGCCTCCGCGATCTGTTGGAGGTGCGTGATCAGCACCGGGTGTGTGACCGTTTCGGCAACCACCCGCCGGGCTCGCTCCAGAATGGCGCTCCCGCCCACCGTTGCCAGCGCCTTGATCCCTCCGTACCGGCTGCTCGCTCCGCCCGCGAGGATGGCGCCGAGCGCCGGGAGGAGCGGGGCCGCGGCGGAGGAAGGAGTTGCGGAGGAGCTTGCGGGTGCGGTCATGTTCGTGAACGTAGAGTCGCCCCCGCGCGCAAACAAGCGGCGGTGCGGACCCGGAACAGGAATTGCCCGCTACAGCAGGAAGGGAGGCGGCGCGCGGACTGGGGGGCGCGGCCGCGACGTGTTGGGAGCCGAAATCCGCAAACGGAGACAGACCGATGAGCCGCTACGATTGGAGCTGGAACCGCTCGTATGATCCAGGTTACCGGCCCCGCCCGATGCGAGACTACGGCTCGAATTTCGGCGGGCAGGGAGGCGGTGGCTGGTGGGGCGGGCCGGGAGCGCAGGCGCCCTGGGGGAGCGGATTCGGCCAGGGCTGGGGCGGCGCGCCGCGCCCGAACTGGCAGCGCCCCCGCTACGATCGGGGTGAGTATGGGGATTTTTATCCGGCCTACGGGGGTTATCCCGGTGATGTCGGTCGCGGGATGTACTACGGCGGCGACCAGTTCGATCGGGGCCAGCCTCCGCAGGGCGGCAGCTGGGGAGCCGCGCGCGGGTACGACCGGGGAATGGTCCGAGAGCCCTTCCTCCCCGAGTCCGCGTACCAGCGGCATCCCGAGCTCGCCGAGCCGCGCCGTTCGTTCGACGACTGGCCCGGTTCGAGACAGCCGGAGTTCGGCGAGGAGCTATCGGACGAGGAGATCCGGAGCGCCGTGCGCCAGAACCTGTTCAACGACAACTGGATCGACGCAGAACGGATCCAGGTGGAGGTGAGCGAGCAGGTGGTGACGCTGACCGGAGAGGTGGACGATTACCTGGAAGCGCGCTACGCCTGGGACGACGCCTGGGAGGCGCCGGGCGTCCGTGGAGTGATCAACCAGCTCAGCGTGCTCACCGAGCCGGAGCCCTCGGCCCCCGCGAAGACCGCCGCACGCAAGTCGACCAAATAGTGCGAAAGTAAGAGAGTGCGAAAGTCGTTTCTTTCGCACTCTCAGCACTTGCTCGCTAGTGGTTCTCGCGCGACGTGTAGCCGTCGCCGATCGGGCGGTCCGGCGGAACGTAGGGGATCCCGTCCTGGATCGCCTCGCCGATGTCGTGCGTGCCAAACGCGGCCGACTCCAGGTCCTCGACCAGGTGCTGGGCGGTGTCCGACTGCTGTGGCTCGGCTCCGCCGCTGAGCTGGTCGTTCATCTCCTCTTCCTCCGCGAGCCAGTCGTCGATCGCTTCCGGCGACTCCATCCGGTGGAGCTCGTCGACGACCAGCTCGTTCGCGAACGTTTCCACCCCGATCACGTCGTGGAGGATGGCTTCGGCCACCTGGACCTCCGAGTCGGTGCCGACCCGGCCGCTCAGCGTGACGAACCCGTCCTTGACCTGCACGTCGATCCAGTCCGCGTCGACGTTCGGGTACTCGCGTAGCTGTTGGACGACCAGCTCCCGAATGTCTTCATCGGTCATGTGGCTCAGGTCGAACAGATCGCCACCATGCTCCCTAGCCATGGGTATTCCCCGCAATCAGAAGTGGAATGCCACCCCGAGGGTCCCGCCGCCGTTCGTCAGCCACTCGTTCTCCTCCCTCCCGGCGAGCCCCGCCGGCGTGGTGAAGCGCCAGAGATGGCCACGGGCCAGGCCGCGGATCGAGAGCCGCTCGGTGAGGAACCAATCGATTCCCGCGGAAGCACCTACCGCAAAGGAAGGGCCGAACTTGACGAGCTGGTCTTCGGGCAACTCCGCCTCCGTCTCGACCCTGGAGCGGCCGGCGAGGTCGGCGATGAGCCCGCCGGTGGCGCCGATGAATGGAGCCAGCGAGTGCCAGGTCCGCGGGCCCGTCAGCGTGAACTCGAGACCGGCCTCGGCCTGGATCAGGTGGGCATCGACGTCGGCCAGCGGGGTGAGCGCGCTCGCTCCGCTGAACTCGTGCACGGTGCGCTTGGTCGGCATGTACGAGACGCCGACCGTCCCCGCGATGGGGCCAGCGAAGCGGCCCGCGTACTCGAGGCCAATCGTCGGCGCGGAGTGCGGGCCGAGGTCGAGGCTGCCGCGCTCCGTCACGACATAACCGGTGTATAGGCTCACGCCCTGCGAGCGCTCGATGAACCGATACGGAGACGGTATCGTCTGGGCCGCGAGGGGGCTCCCGAGAGCGGCGAGAAAGAAAATAAAAAGCGATGGGCGGCGCATTAAGCGAAGGTGCGAGAGTGCGAAGAAACGAGCGAACGTGCGTTCCATCTTACTTCCTGCGGAGATCGCGGCCGGTCATCTCCGCTGGCTGCGGGAGCCCGAGGATGCCGAGCAGGGTAGGCGCGACGTCGCAGAGCGCCCCGTCCGCAAGCCCGGTCGTAACCCGAGCGTCGCTCGGCTCCACCAGGACGATACCCACGGGATTGAGCGTGTGAGCCGTGTGCGGGCCGTTGGTGGTCGGATCCCACATCTGCTCGCAGTTGCCGTGGTCGGCAGTGACCACCAGCGTCGTTCCCGTCTCGCGGCAGGCGGCGACGACCCGCGCGAGCTGCGCGTCGACGGTCTCCACCGCACGGATCGCCGCGTCCATGAAGCCGGTGTGCCCGACCATGTCCGGGTTGGCGAAGTTGCAGACGTACAGGTCGTGGCGTCGGCTGGTGATCGCCTGGACGAGCCCGTCGGTGACCCCAGCGGCGCTCATCTCCGGCTGCAGGTCGTACGTCGCCACCTTGGGCGAGGGGACCAGGTGCCGCTCCTCCCCCGCGGGCGGCTCCTCCTTGCCGCCATTGAAGAAGTAGGTGACGTGCGGGTATTTCTCGGTCTCCGCCGTCCGGTAGCTGGTCCGCCCCTGCTGCGCGAGCACGTCCGCCAGGATGTTGGCCATCGACTGCGGCGGAAAGGCGCAGGCGAGGGGCAGCTCCTCGTCGTAGGTGGTCATCGTCACCACCTCGACGCTGGGCGGATTCGGACCGCGCTCGAATGCGTCGAAACCGTCGGCGACGAGAGCGCGTGAGAGCTGCCGCGCGCGGTCCGCGCGGAAGTTGAAGAAGATGACTGCATCCCCGTCCTCCATCGTGGCGAGCGGCTTCCCATGCTCATCCACGACGACTCGTGGCTGGACGAACTCGTCGTTTTCCCCGGCATCGTACGCGTCGGCGATCGCGGTGACGGGGTCGCGGATCGGCTGCCCCTCGCCGTACACGATGGCGCGGTACGCGCGCTCGGTGCGCTCCCAGCGCTTGTCCCGGTCCATGGCCCAGTAGCGGCCCATCACCGTGCCCAGCTCGCAGCCGGCGCCCTGGTGCTCCGGCCCGCCGATGCGGCCCAGCAGCTCGGTCAGGAAGTCGCGGGCGGATTGCGGCGGCGTGTCGCGCCCGTCCAGGAAGGCGTGGAGAATGGTGTGCCCGATCTCGTGCCGGGCCGCCAGCTCGCAGAGCGCCAGCAGGTGCGAGTCGATGGCGTGCACGCCGCCACGGCCGATCAGACCCATCAGGTGGAGCTTCTTCCCGCGAGTTCGCACCCTCCGCATGATCTCCACGAAGGTGCCGTTCTCGAAGAACTCTCCAGACTCGATCGCCGCGGTGATCCGCTGTGTGGTCTGCATGACGACACGGCCTGCGCCGAGATTCAGGTGGCCAACCTCGGAGTTCCCCATCTGCCCCTCGGGAAGCCCCACGGCCGGTCCGTGCGTCGTCAGACGTCCGCGCGGATAGTCCCCGTCTTCCCACAGACGCCGCCAGGTCGGCGTGTTCGCGCGCGTGACCGCGTTGTCGTCCGCCGGCTCGCGGAGTCCCCACCCGTCGAGGATCACGAGCACTGCGCGGTCGCGCCCGGTGCGGTCGTTCTTGGCCGCCGTAGATGCGGTCTCAGGTTCGCGTGCGGACATGCCGTAACTCTGTAGGAAAGGGGGTGTACACCGCCTGCCGGACCATTTATCGTCAGAGGGCCGCCAGGGTCGCGGAAATGTATGCGCGACCCGCATCCGGTGCCACCCCGGCACGCCTGTCCGCCCCTTGGGCTACCCGACGACACAAGCCCGCACGGCCAGGGTGACGAGGCATGCTCGTCACTCGTCTCCGTGATGTTCCTGGACGCCGTCGTGGAGCAGAGCTCCGTGGAAACATTTACCCTGGTGTAAGCGGCTCGATGAAAGGTCGTTCAGCCTCTCTGCTCCTCGCTGTGGCGCTCGGATCGGTGTTCGGAGCGCCACGTGTCCAGGCGCAGGCGTCGTTCGCATCCTCGGTGTTTTCCGCGGCGGCGAGCGCGCCGCCCGCAGCGACCAACCCGCTCGCGCGGGAAAGGGTGTTCGGCCGGAGCGGTGCCCTGCGCGTCTTCCCACTGCGGGGTGTCGACGCGCTCGAGCTCCCGTATCTTCAGGCGGTCACCGCCGCGACCGGTACGCGCTTCCGGTGGGCGCCATTGCTAGGTACGCGCTCCCCGCTGCTGGGTCAGCCCGTGTTCTCGAATCAGATCACCGCGCCCGGAGCAGTCGGCATGTGGAGACTGGAGGCCGAGAACGAGCCCTCTTCCCCGATGCTCACGGTGATCACGGAAGCTCCCTTCGCGATGAAGCGTGATGGGCTGCTCAATGGGTACCACATCGGCTACTACCCGTCGGAAGGTGCCGATCGCAGCAACGCGTACGCGCCACCGCCCGGGTTCATCGAGGTCACCCCCGAGAACCAGGATCTCCAGATCTCCGAGCATTTTCGCCTCCGCCAGTTCATCACCAAGGACCAGGCGCACGTGTGGCCCAAGTACGTGGCGCTCCGGCTCGAGCTGATCGACAAGCTCGAGCTGGTGCTCCAGGAGCTGAACCGCATGGGGGTCCGTGCGGACCGGATGTACGTGATGAGCGGCTTCCGCACCCCGCAGTACAACGGCCCGGGCGGCGACGGCCGCGCCCAGATGTCGCGCCACATGTACGGCGACGCCGCGGACGTATGGATCGACAACGACGGGAACGGCTACATCGATGATCTCAACGGTGACGGCTACCGCGACGAGCGCGACAACCACGTCCTCCTTCGCGCCGTCGAGCGCGTCGAGCAGAAGCACCCGGACCTCGTGGGCGGCGCTGGCTTCTACTACGCCAGCGATACGCACGGACCGTTCGTACATATCGACGTGCGAGGTAACCGGGCTCGCTGGTGAAACGGATGGGGAAGAGGGAACAGGGGACAGCGAGAAACGAATCGCGGGGCCGCCATGATGCTCGATGGCGGCCCTTTCGGTGTCGTGGCCTGTTCTCCGTCCCTTAATCCCTGTTCCCCATCATTCTCCCGAGCTCCACGAACTGCTGCTCGTACCCGCCGCGCAGGTCTGGATTACGGAGGATTGCGGAGGGGTGGAGGAGGGGGAGCAGGGTGAGGGTGCGGGGGCCGTACTGGACTTCGTGGGCGGTACCCTGCAGCTGGGTGATCTTTCCCGCGGGAATGAAGTGCTGGAGGGCGAAGCGGCCCAGGGTGACGACCAGGCGCGGAGCGATGATTCGGATCTGCTCGGCGAGCCAGCCGGCGCACGCGCGCAGCTCTCGGGGCTTCGGTGCGCGGTTCCCCGGCGGGCGGGAGCGCACGACGTTTGCGATGAAGACCTCGTCGCGATCGATGCCCGCGGCGGTGAGCATCGCGTCGAGGAGCTTTCCGGACGCTCCGACGAAGGGGACGCCGAGCTTGTCCTCATATGCGCCGGGTGCCTCGCCCACCAGGATGAGGTCCGCCTCCGGATTGCCCGCGCCGGGGACCACCTGCGTGCGGCTCTGGTACAGATCGCAGCGCGTGCATTCGAGCATCGCCGCGTGCAGCTCCTCGAGCGTCGCGGGGCTCGGGATCTCCGCCGGAAAGCCAGGTGGGGCGGGGGATTTCGCGGGCATGCGTGGCAGGGCGGCTTGAATCTTTTCCGCGCCGCCCCCCGTATGAAGACGAGCAGGACGCGAAGACAAAAAGGACCGTTTACGGTGATGCCGGGAGCAAGCATGTACTGTTCCACCTGTGGCGCGCTGGTGCCCGCCGGGCGCACTGCCTGCGCAACGTGCGGCTCGAGAGTCACGCCGGCCCCGCAGCCGCTGACGGTCGCTCGGCCGCAGCCGACGAGCTCGGCCTGGTACCCGCCCACTCGGCAGGAGGCGCGGTCGGCGCCGGTCGCGACATGCCCCCGCTGCGGGTACCGCGGCGAGGGTATAAGCTACTTCTCGCGCGGCCGGAATCTGGCGGCACTGATCCTCGCCGCCATGTTCACCTCATTCGCGATGGGTGCGGGCGCGGTGGTCTACTACATCCTGCGCCGCGACTTCCGCCTTTGCCCCAGTTGCAACAAGGTGTGGGGTCCGCGTGGCGAGCTCGCGGTCCCGGGTGTCTCCATCGCGACGCCGACTACCTCACCCGCGCCCGGCCCGTCGTATCCCGAATCCGCGCGCCCGGGCTGGTCGGTCATTCTCTTCCTGCTCGCGGCGATCCTCGCGGTGGGCGGGATCGTTGGTGGAAACACAGAGCCGCTGGTCTTCGCGGCGATCGCCGCGGCGGGCGGGCTGATCCTGTATCGGAAGGCGGAGACGGAGCGCGAGTCCCGCCGCGCGGCGATGATCGCCACGCTGCAGCTCCCGGTGCTGCAGCTCGCCGCCGCCCGTGGAGGCCGGCTTACCGTCACGGAAGTCGCGGCGCAGCTCGGGTGGACGCTCCCCCGCGCCGAAAAGGTGCTGAACTCTCTCGACGACGGGTATAGGGTCTCCTCGGAGGTCACCGACGAGGGGCTCATCGTGTACGATTTCCGCGAGCTGCGGTACGGCTCCCACGAGCGCTCTGACGCCGGCCTCCTCATGAACCCCGCCACCGGTCCTGCTGCTCGGCCACCTGGCGACCCGCGATGATCGTTTTCGACGGCCTCTCGAAGTGGTACGGCGACATCGCGGCGGTAAGCGACCTCTCGCTCCGGGTGCCTCCCGGGGAGGTGTACGCGCTGCTCGGGGCGAACGGTGCGGGGAAGACCACCGCCCTGCGCTGTCTGGCCACCCTGCTCGCGCCCACCGGTGGCACCGCCTCCGTAGCCGGCTTCGACATCCGCAGCGATCCTCTCGACGTCCGCCGCAACCTCGGCTTCCTCGCGGCATCGATGGGACTCTATCAACGGCTTACCCCGCGTGAGCTGCTGCACTATTTCGGCGGGCTCCAGGGGATTCCCGACGACCAGCGCGGCGCGCGGGTGGAGGATATGATCTCCTTCTTCGACCTCACCTCATTCGCGGATCGGCTCTGCGGCAAGCTGTCCACGGGTCAGCGGCAGCGAGTCTCGATCGCGAGGGCGATTCTGCACGACCCGCCCGCACTGGTGCTCGACGAGCCGACGCTGGGGCTCGATCTACTCAGCGGCGACGTCATCTACCGCTTCATCGACGCGGTACGCGCGCGCGGCCGAGCCGTGCTCTTCTCGACGCACCAGATGTCCGAAGTGGAGCTGCTGGCGGACCGCGTCGGGATCATCGCGGGCGGCCGCCTGGTGGCGGAGGGGACGATCGAGGAGATCCTGACGCAGAGCGGAGAGTCGAACCTGGCAAAGGCGTTTCTGCAGATCGTGCGGGAGGCCGCGTGAACCTGTCGAACGTCCGAAAGGTCTTTCAGAAGGAGATCCGGGAGACGCTGCGCGACCGGCGCACCCTGCTGATCATGCTGGTGCTGCCGGTTTTCCTGTACCCCGCGTTGATGGTGCTGGTGCAGCAGCTGGTGCTGATCGGGCGCCGGTCCCTCGAGGAGCAGCCGGTGAGCGTGTCGGTGAGCGGCGCGAGCGAGCCGGCGTTTGCATACCTCGCGGGAGACTCGGCGCTGAAGGTCGCTCGTGCGGCCGCACCCGATCCAGCGCTGCTCGAGACGGGCGGCGCGGACGCGGTGGTGCGCTTCTCGCCCGCGGACTCGGCGAGCCAGAGTCAGGCGGTGCTCGTCTACTTCGACGCCTCGCGGGACCGGTCGCGGCGGGCGCGCGAGGTCGTCACGGACCGCCTGGAACAATGGGGCGACTCTGTTCTGGCGAATCGGCTGCGCGCGCAGGGTCTGCCGAGATCGTTCGCGACGCCCCTCGCCGTGGCCGATACATCGGTGGCATCGGCGGAGCGGCTCGGCGGCTATGCGCTCGGGCGCTTCCTCCCGCCGCTCCTCATCATCATGACCCTGCTGGGCGCGTTCTTCCCCGCGATCGACCTCACCGCGGGTGAGAAGGAGCGCGGTACGCTTGAGACGCTGCTCACGACGCCCGTCCCGGCGCGCGAGATCGTGGCGGGGAAGTTCCTGACCGTCTGCGCCACGGCGATGACGACGGCGCTGCTCAACATGGTCAGCATGCTGCTGACCTTCCAATCGGGCGTCTTCCAGCTCACCCACGCGACCGACCTCAACTTCAGCATCCCGCTCGCGACCGGCGGGCTCGTCATTCTGCTGATGCTTCCGCTAGCGGTATTCTTTGCGGCGATCGCGCTGGGGATCGCGGTGCGGGCGCAGTCGTTCAAGGAGGCGCAGAACCACCTCACGCCAATGCAGTTCGCCACGATCGTTCCGATGTACCTGCCGATGATTCCGGGGATCTCGTTGTCCTACCCGGTGGCGCTGGTGCCGATCGGAGGGATCGCGGTGCTCTTCCGCGAGCTGATGGGCGGATCGGTTGCCGCTGGCCCCGCGGTGGTCGCGGTAGGAGCGATGATCGTGTACGCGGTGCTCGCACTCCGCTTCGCGGCGAAGATGTTCGGCCGGGAGGAGGTACTCTTCGGCGGCGCGTCGGGGAGCAAGGAGGCAGCCGGCTTCGGCGAGCGCGTGAAGGCCTGGCGCGGCTCGGTGCAGGAGGTGCCGCGGCCTTCGGAGTCGCTCGCGCTGGTCGGGCTGGTCGGGCTCCTCTACTTCTACCTCGGCATCCGTCTCCAGATCACGGGGCTCGAGCAGGGGCTCTTCGCGGCCCAGTGGCTGCTCCTCGGCCTCCCCGCGGTGCTCTTCGCCACGCTGGGCCCGTACCGCACGCGCGCCACGCTGGCGCTCCGTGCGCCAGCGCCGAGATCTCTGCTCGCGGCCGCACTGATCATGGTGGGGGGTGTCCCCGTCGGCTGGGGGCTGGGGTGGCTGCAGGGTCTCTTCCTGGATATCCCAGAGGACTTCCTGAAGATGTTCCAGCAGCTCCTGACGGCGGACACGCCGGGACGCTTCGCCTGGCTCATCCTGCTGATCGCGATCACGCCCGCTATCTGTGAGGAGCTGGTCTTCCGGGGCGTGCTGTTGCAGGGGCTCTCCCGAGAGCTCTCCATGCAGAAAGCGGTGATCGGTTCGGCTCTGGTGTTCGCGGCCTTCCACCTTTCCTTCGAGACAGTGATCCGCTTCCTGCCGACTTTCTGGCTCGGTCTGCTGATGGCCTACGTCGTGTGGCATACCCGATCGCTGTTCGCGAGCATGTTGATGCACTTCATCAACAACGCGACAGCCGTCGTGCTCGTTACCACCACCGGGCTGCAGGCGCACATCTTCGGGCCGACCGGTGCGCCGCGCTGGATCGCGCTCGCGATCTCCGCCGTCTGTCTGGTATCCGGGCTCTATCTCCTGCCGCGGCGCAGAGCGGATGGCTTCGGCCACGATCCCACCCCCGCGGGCGCGCCGGCGGCGGCCTCGTAAACAAGGAGCCGCTGCGAGCCCGAGGGTGCCTACCTGACCTGGGCGGCGATCTCGTTCAGCCGTCGGTCGATCTCCGCCTGCGGAAGCCACTGCCCGCGTGCCATCACCCCGGCCTGGCGCCACAGGTTGCGGACGTCCTGCAGCGGGTTGGCCTCCAGGAGCAGCAGATCGGCGCTCCTGCCGACTTCGACGGTACCCCACTGGCCCTGTGCACCGAAGTACATGGCCGCGTTCCGCGTCCCGGTCTCCAGCGCCTGAAAGGGCGTCAGCCCAGCTTCCACCATGTACTCGAGCTCGCGGCGCGCCGAGAAGCCGGGCACGTTCCACCACTGGGGGGCATCGGAGCCCAGCACCAGGCCCGCTCCGGCATCGTGCAGCGCCTTGATCAGCCGGCGGCGGACCTGAAGGAAGCGCTGAGCGCGGGCGGGGGTGAACGCCGGATCCGCCTGGAAGGACCGCTTCCGGTCCACCCACTGTGCGACGGTCGCGGCCGGCATGAAGCGCATCTCCGGCCGCCGGGCCATCGCTTCGGGATCTTCCGCGGAGGCGAGGTGCTCCATCAGCGTCTGGGTGGGCGCGTTCCACACGCCGGCCGCGCGCGTGGCGGCTGCCAGCGCGGGGATGCGCGACTCGTCCACCCGATCGATCATACCGAAGCCGAAGAAGCCGGACTCCTGCTGGGAGAAACGGTCGCCATGCCCGGCGAGCGCCTCGAGGTACCCATCCAGGTGGTCGATCGATGCGTAGCGCGCCTGCAGAGCGCGGTCGAGCCCAACGTCGGCAGGGACGTGGCCGGCGAAGCGGATGCCGGTACGGGTCGCGGTCGCAGCCATCGCGTCGAACGCCGCGCGTGGTACGCCGGGCTGGATCTTCAGCAGGTCGTAGCCGCTCGCCTTCTGCTCCTCCACCATCTGAGTCGCGATCTCCGGCGTCGAGGCCGATCTGCTGAACGAGGGGCCCGACGTATAGATCCGTGGGGAGAGGATCTCGTGGCGGGCCGCGCGGTCGCGGAGCCCCACGTGCAGCGGGTGGCCGAGCATCCCGCGAATCGTCGTGACTCCACCGGCCAGGTAGAGGAAGAGCGTCCGGTCCACCGCATCCATCCCCTGCTGCGGGGTGGGGATGTGCGCGTGCATCTCGGCCAGCCCCGGGATCAGGTACTTCCCGCGTGCATCCACCACGGTCGCTCCCGCGGGCGCTGAAACGCTGGCGGCCGGCCCTACCGCGGCGATCCGGCCGTCCCGGACCAGCACCGTGTGGTTCTCGAGCACCCGCTCGCGGTCCATCGGAATGACGTTCGCCCCCACGAAGGCGACCGTCCCCGCGGCACCGCCGGTTAGCGCCCCCGGGGGATAGGCGGCCGGGGGCGCTGCGCACGCGGCGGAAAACGCGAGGAGCGCTGACGCGACTGCGCCGGCGCGTCGCGTGGGGCTGACCCGGAAGAACGTTCGAGTTCGCATCGTGAGGTGAGGGAACGGGAGAGGTGGAGCGACTGGAGAAAATGCCTGCCACTGGAGACTAAAGACGAGGACCCGGTCGCGGCAAGGACATCGCCCAGCAGGTCATCGCAACGAGTCGCGTTGCGCGAAACCCTAGCGCCCCGGCGGGCCGCCTCCTAATATACAACTACATGGTTGTATATGCTCGACTCGGCGATCCGGAGCTGGACCGGCTCTTTCGCGCACTGGCAGACGCAACGCGCCGGGACATCGTCGCCCGACTGCTCGCGGGGGCGCCGACCTCGATCTCCGCGCTGGCAGAGCGCTACGCCATGTCCTTCGCGGCGGTCCAGAAGCATGTGGCCGTTCTGGAAGCGGCTGGACTGGTGACCAAGCACCGGCAGGGACGTGAGCGCATCGTCCGCGGCAACCCGGAGCGCATCGCGCGAGCCCGTGCGCTCCTGGCCGAGCTCGAGGAGCTGTGGAGGGCCCGTTTCAACCAGCTGGACGACCTGTTCGCCGAACCCACCCACCAGGAGTAAGGCATGCCGATCACGAACATCACCACAGATCCCGGGGCACTTTCTCTCACCGTCGTCGGTGACTACCCGGTGCCCGTGGAGCGCCTTTGGGAAGTGTACGCCGATCCGCGTCAGCTGGAGAAGTTCTGGGGGCCGGAGACCTGGCCGGCCACCTTCACCCGCCACGACATGGCGGTCGGTGGTTGGTCCCAGTACCACATGACGGGGCCGGATGGCAGCATGTCGCGCGGCTGGTGGCGGTTCGTGGCCGTCGAGCCAGGGCGCAGCTTCGAGGTCGAGGATGGCTTTGCGCACGAGGACGGCCGACCGAACGAGGAGATGCCGACGATGCGCATGGTGTTCACCTTCGAGCCGACCTCGACCGGCTCACGCTTCACGGGAGTGACTGTATTCCCGAGCGTCGAGGCAATGGAGCGGCTGGTGGAGATGGGAATGGTCGAAGGGATGAAGTCGGCGCTCGGGCAGCTGGACGCCGTGCTGGCCGAGGGCGGCGCCTTCGCGGCGCGTGCGGCGGCTCCGCAGCTGGCGAACGGCAGATAGGAAGGTAGTGGCCGTCCGAAGCGCGAGTCGGGCCCTATGGTCGCCCGGTTGCGCGGCGCGGCTGGAGATGAGAGCGTGTAGAGCGAGAGCGGGGGCGGCGTAGCGCCGGCCCCGCTCTCATTGGCCCGAGCACAGGCGCTCGCGCCCCAACCCGGAGCTGCCGCTATAGGTCTAGTTCTTCCATGACCTGGCGGACCGTGTCTCCGCCGAAGCCCCGGCGTGAGAGGAAGCCGTAAAGGCGGCGGCGGGCCCGGTCCTGGCCCTCGCCGGAGCGGCGTGCCCACTTTCTGACGGCGACGCGTGCGAGCTCGAGCTCAGAGACGTCCTCGGCACGGAGCACCTCCTCGATCGCCTCACTCGCGGTGTCCGCGTCCACTCCCTTCACACGAAGCTCCTGAGCGAGCCGGCGCGCGCCGCTGGGGCGCAGGCGAACGCGATCGCGGACGAATGTCTCGGCGAAGGCCGAGTCGTCCACGAGGCCGCGCTCCACCAGCTCCGCGACGCAGCGCTCCACGACGTCTTCCGGGAAGCCCTTGTCGCGGAGCCGGCGCGCGAGCTCCGTGGCCGTGCGGGCGCGGAAGGAGAGCAGGTTCAGCGAAGAGTCGCGCGCCTTCCAGAAGAGATCCTCCGCCTCGAGCTCGTCGAGCCGCGCCTGGGTGATCTCATCGCCTCGCCGCAGCCCGGCGCGCATGACGACCTCGTGCGCGAGCGCGACGTAGAACTCGCCGTCGACGTACACGTTCACGCGCTCCAGATGGTGCTTCTGGGGCTCGATGGCGCTGATTCGTATGGTGGCTGCGGGGTCATCGATCATGACCGTCATACACCCCGCCACGGCTGCGCGTGCCGGGAAGGTGGTCGCTCCGGGCACGGGGGGTGCGGTTACCCTGCCGATCCGAAATGGTCCGAGCTCAACCGTCGCCCGATCGATGGCCGAAAGCAGAACCGAATCCCCGCTCGATCCGGCCCGCATCCGCGCAGCCGAGTTCCCCCGTCTCGCCGACTCGATCTATCTGAATGCCGCCGCCTACGCGCCGGTGCCGGAGCGGGCGCATCGGGCACTGGTCGCGTCGCTGGAGCGACGCGTCGCCATTCAGGAGCTGACCGACCAGGCGTTGACCGACGCTCTGGTCAGCACCCGCTCGACCGCCGCGCGAATGGTAGGAGCCGAGGCGGGCGAGATCGCGCTGGGGTGGAACGCGAGCTACGGGATCAACCTCGCCGCCCTGTCCCTCCCGGTGGAGCCCGGCACGACGGTCGTCGTCAGCGACCGGGAGTTTCCGGCAAACGTCTACCCGTGGATGGGGAAGAAGGATACGAAGCTCGATGTCGTCCCCGTTGCGCCGTCGGGGAGGCCGGACGAGGACCGGCTCATGGAGAGGCTCGACCGGGGAGACGTGTCTATCTTCACGATGTCGTCCGTCCAGTTCGCCACCGGCTATCGCGCCGATCTGGCGAAGCTCGGGCGCTTCTGCCGAGAGCGCGGCATCTTCTTCGTGGTGGACGCCATCCAGTCGCTGGGGCAGCTTCCGCTCGACGTCCGCGAGCTGCACATCGACGTGCTCGCGACGGGCGGCCACAAATGGCTCTGCTCCCCGTTCGGGACGGGGTTCGCATACGTGCGGCGTGAGCTGATCGCGCGCATGGAGCCTCGCTGGATCGGCTGGACAGGTATGCAGGCCTGCAGCTCGCTCGAGTCGCTGGTGGACTACGAATGGACCTTCCGCAGCGACGCCCGACGGTTCGAGGGCGGCACCCTCCCCTACGACGGCTACGCCGGGCTCGCGGCCTCGCTCGGGCTGCTGCTGGAGGTCGGCGTCGACCGGATCGAACGGCACGTACTCACCGTCCTGGACCCGTTGATCGCCTGGCTGCTAGAGACGCCCGAGGCGGAGATCCTCAGCGATCTGAACCCGGACTGCCGCTCGGCCATTCTCTGCTTCCGCCTTCCGGAGGCGGAGAGGGTCTTCGAGGAGCTGCGCGGGCAGGGAGTCGCCTGCGCGCTGAGGGAGGGAGCCATTCGGGTGGCTCCGCACCTGTATACGTCAGCGGAGCAGATCGAGCGCGTGGTAGAGATCCTGGACCAGTGCAGGGCGCGGCGATGGAGCTGATGGAGCGGCTGCGGGCGGTGATCTCGGAGGTGCGGCACGAACACGCTCCGGACCCCAGGCTCGCCATTTACGAGGTGATGGTGATCGAGGACGGCGTGGATCTGCGGGTCGTCGGTGCCACGTCGGAGCCGGCGGCACTCGAGGCGCTGCGCCGGCGCATTGGTCTGATCGAGGAAGCGCGTTCCGTGCAGGACGAGGTCCAGCGCTATCCGGAGCTGCCCCAGGACGGCGCCGGAATCCACGCGCTGGTCTCATCGGCCGTGGTCCCGCTGCTGTCGGGCCCGTTCGTCGCGGAGCCACACGTCTCGCAGGCGATTCTCGGGCAGCACCTGACGGTCCTCCGCGAGCGTGGCCGCTGGCTGCACGTGCGCGCGGAGGATGGCTACCTCGGCTGGATGCACCGCGGGTACGTGCACCGGGTCAACGAGGCGGAAGCGCGCGAGTGGGCGCTCGGCGGCGCGCGCGGGGAGACGTCCCTCTCGCTGGGCGCGGAGCTGCGCGATGGGCGTGGCGAGGTCGTCGCGCGCCTGCCCTGGGGAGCGCGCATTCACTGCGACGGATCTCGCGGCTTCCTGCCGAACGGACTTGCGGGAGACGTGGTGGGCGAGGTGATTCCGGCTTCCGAGCGCCGCGAGCGCTTTCCGACTCACGGGAACGCGGTGGCGGAGACCACCGCCCGCTGGCTCGGCGTGCCGTACATCTGGAGCGGGGTCACGCTCGGGGGGGCGGACTGCTCCGGGTTCGTTCAGGCGATCTACCGGATGCATGGGGTCGAGCTGCCGCGCGATTCAGACCAGCAGTCGATGATGGGCGAGGCGGTCGACCCCGAGGCCGACTTCTCGGGCCTCCTACCCGGTGACCTGCTTTTCTTCGCGGAGGATCCCGGCCGCGTCTCCCATGTCACGATCTCGCTGGGGGGCTCCAGGATCATCCATTCCTCGCTCGGAAACGGCGGGGTGCGGCGGAACGATCTCCTCGGCGCGTCATCCCTGGAGGAGGAGCTCCGGCGGCTCTTCTACGGGGCGCGCCGTCTCATTCCGCTCGGGTGAAGCGCGCGAGTCGCGCCCCGATCTGGTTCTCCGCGTCCTTTGCGCGCGCCGTGGTCGGGATCCCATTCGTGATGACGCTGAACATGAGGCGCTCCCCGTCGGCGGAGCGCACGTAACCGGAGAGGGCGGACACGTTGCGGATCGTCCCGGTCTTTGCGCGGAGATTCCTGGCGGCGGGCGTGTCGTACATGCGGCGGAGGCCGCGCGGGTCGGCGGCTTCCGGCAGCGACTCGTAGTAGGCGCTCCAGGCGCCGCTGCGCGCCATGAGCTCGAGCAGCGCGATTGTCGCGCGTGCGGTGACGCGATTGGACCGCGACAGCCCTGAGCCGTCGTCGACGCGCAGCGTCGCCGGGTCGATCACCGTCTCGAGATCGATCAGTCGCTGGACCGCGCGGCCACCGGCCGCGAAGCTCCCTTCGCCCAGCGCCGCCCGCCCGGCCGCTTTCAGCAGGGCATCGGCGAAGAGATTGTGGCTCACATGGTTGGTCACCTCGGAGATCGCGGCGAGAGTCGGCGACAGGTGCACGGCGAGCAGGCGAGGCGGCGGCGCGACCCCTGCCGGCGAGCCGCCGACACGGGAGTCCACCGCCCGGCGAACACTGCGCACCTCCCCGTCGATGCGAATCCCTCGCTCCTCGAGTACGGCCCGCAGCGCGGCCGCGGCGTAATCCGCCGGATCGACCACCGGCATCGTCCGCGTCGCACCCGAGGTGCCGCGGCGTACCTGGCCGGTGACCACGATGGTCGAGTCGCCGTGCGCGAACTGAACGCTGGTGCTCCCGCTGGTGACCGTCCGCACGCGGTTCTGGATCGCCATCCCGCGAGTCGCCGGTGAAGTCGTAATGCGTGCGAGGGCACCCGCCTCTCCCGGCTGCACGCGCAGGGTGACCATGTTCTCAGCGAAGGAGAGCGCGCCGACCGGGGCCGCATACCACTCCATCCGGTCGCCAGGTTGCCAGCCGTCGCCGATCCAATCCTCGTCGAAATAGCTCCCGTCCCCGACCAGATTACCACGCACTCGCGTCACGCCGAGTGACAGCAGCGTGTCTGCGAAGGCGTTGAAGGTCGACAGGGTGCTGGGGAGCATCCGGCCCGAGATCGACGGGTCGCCGGTGCCGTGGAGGATCAGGTCTCCCTCGATCGCGCCGGCGCGAACCGGCCCGTCCGCCAGCAGCGAGCTCGAGAAGCGGAACTCCGGGCCGAGGAAGTAGAGCGCGGCGGCGGTGCTGTACAGCTTCAGGTTGCTGGCCGGGGCGAGCCGCACGTCCGCATCAAGAGAAACCAGTGTGTCGCCGCGGTCGAGCGATACAACCAGAACCGCCGAGCGGATCGCCCCCCCACCCATCGCGCGCACGATGCGATCGACGTCGCCGCGCAGGCGTGTAACGGCGGCGGAACGGGCACCAGAGACAGCGGAGTACGCCCCCCCGTCCGGGGCGGCGAGCGACGCCTGCCCGAAGGCCGCGGTTCCGAGCAGGCTCGCCGTGAACAGAGCGGCGAGCGCCGGGCCGACTTTCAGAATTCGCAAGGATCTACAACGTGGATGAGCTGCGGGGGATCCCCTCAGGTGATGAGCAGGCGCACGAGGATGAGGCCGACGAGGATGCCGCTCACGACCCCGGCCGCGACTACGAGCCCCAGTCGCAATGAACGCCTGGTTGTGGATCTTGGCACCGCCTGCCTCCGCTCTTCGTCTGTGGGTTTCGAGGGTCGAGCCCCGCGCCCGCGCGTCCTTGCGAGGAGTGTGCCGGAGAGGGCCCGTGGTCAGTCTCCAGTCGTCGGTCTTCCGTCGAACGGCGGGGCGAGCAGGCTTCGAACCCGCATACCACTAGGCTAAAAGACTGAAGACCGAAGACTGGAGACCAGTTCCCTTCCGTTGACATCCCCCCAGGCGAAGGACACTTTCCGTTCCGAATTCGGCCATTCCTCTCATCACCGGGGCCGGTGGATACAGCGTTGGTGTACGCTCTCGTCGCGGCGGGGGCGAATCTGGTCGGAGGACTGGTCATCACCACCGCGTCGCGCCGGGGGCGGCTGACGCAACGACTGCTGATCGGCCTGGGGGCGGGGTTCATGCTCGCGGTGGCGATGCTCGCCATCATCCCGCACGCGATGGAGACGGGCCCCGAGGCCGGGTTCGGAGTGCTCGCGGGCTACCTGCTGGTCCACCTCACGCAGCACGTCTTCACGCACCACTTCCATTTCGGCGAGGAGACCCACGACCACGCCATGATCGGGCGCTGGGTGGGGATCACCGCGCTGCTCGGTCTTCTATTACACACTTTCTTCGACGGTGTTGCGATCGCGAGCGGATTCGGCGTCAGTGCCTCGCTCGGCGTGCTGATCTTCACCGCCATCCTGCTGCACAAGATCCCGGAGGGCGTCACGATCGCGTCGATCATGCTGGCGAGCGGCAACAGCCCGAGTCGGGCGATCGGCGGGGTAGCTTTGCTCGGGCTGAGCACGATTCTCGGCGTGCTGCTGACCGCCTACGTACGGCCGCTGGAGACGCACGGCCTCGCGCTCAGCGCAGGGGTGACGCTGTACGTCGCCGCGTCGAACCTGATCCCCGAGGTACAGAAGGAGCGTGGCGTGCGGTTCGCGATCTCCGTGTTCGTGGGCGTGGCGCTGTATTACGCGGCCGATGTGCTGCTCGACGGCATGGGGCTCCACCGGTGATGGGAGGCTCGCGGTGAGCGACGACACCCTGCCGCTGTTCCCGAACGCGCCCTTCGAGGCGGGTGGTGAGCCGCCTGCGTCCCGGGGCGCTCGTGCTTCGGGTGACCAGGTGGACGCGCCGCTCGCCGAGCGGATGCGTCCGCGCTCACTGGAGGAGATCGTCGGGCAGGAGGCGCTCGTCGGCGAAGCGGGAACGCTCCGCAAGCTCCTGCGCCGCGGCAGACTGCCCAGCCTGATCCTGCACGGTCCGCCCGGCAGCGGAAAGACCACCCTCGGTCGCCTCCTGGCCGACCAGATCCAGGCCGCCTTCATCCCCTTCAGTGCCGTAAGCGAGGGGGTGCCCCGCCTGCGCGAGATCGTGAAGGAGGCGGAGCGCAACCGCCGCGACGGACGCGTAACCCTCGTCTTCGTGGACGAGATCCACCGGCTGAACAAGGGACAGCAGGACTTTCTCCTCCCCTCCGTCGAGTCCGGGCTGGTCACGCTGCTCGGCGCGACCACCGAGCACCCGGCTTTCGAGGTGAACGCGGCGCTGCTCTCCCGTGCGCGGGTTCTGGTCCTGGAGGCGCTGGATCCCGAGCGCCTCCGGGTGCTGCTGCGCCGAGCGCTGGAGGACGGGGAGCAGGGACTCGGCGCGGCGGGGATCGTCCTCGACGCCGACGCGGAGGAACTGCTGGTGCAGGGTGCCGCCGGCGACGCGCGGCAGGCGTTGAACGCGCTGGAGATCTCCTCCCAGCTCGCCGGCTCCGATGGCCGCATCACGGCAGACATAGCCAGGGAGGCGTTTCAGCACCGGGTGGCGCGCTACGATGCATCGACGGCGGCGCAGATGCTCTCCGCCTTCCACAAATCGCTTCGGGCCAGCCAGGGGAGCGCCGCGCTATACTGGGCGATGCGCATCATCCGGGCGGGCGAGGACCCGCTGGTGCTTCTGCGCCGGCTGATCGCGGCGGCGTACGAGGACGTCGGCCTCGCCGATCCACAGGCCGGGATCGTGGCCACGCAGGCGATGCAGGCATACGAGCGCCTCGGTCCGCCGGAAGGGTACCTGCCGCTCTCGAATGCGGTACTCTACGTCGCGAACGCGCCGAAATCGAACCATGCGTACACGGCTCTGTCCGCGGCTCAGGAGGCGGCCGACCGCGTGCCTGACGCGCCCGTGCCGCTTCAGCTGCGGAATGCACATTCGCGGCTGATGCGCGAGTGGGGGTACGGCAAGGAATACCGCTACGCGCACGACTACGAGGACGCTTACGTCGAGCTCGAGTGTCTCCCTGAAGAGCTCTCGGGCGAGCGTTTCTACGAGCCCTCCGACCGCGGATACGAGCGGAAGATCGGCGAGCGGATGCGGGAGCGCGGGCAGCTTCCATGACGCAAGCTGCTTCCAGCGCCGCCGATCGGCGGGCGCTTCTTCGGCTGGCCAGGCAGCGGCTGCGCGCCCGGGTGCGCCGTCCCAATGCCGGCGACGCGATCACCCTCGCTCTTCCCGCGGTCCTCGTCGCGGGCGCGCTCTGGAGCGGGAGCGCGGCTTCCGTCCCGGAGCTGGCCACCCGCGGGGATGCCGCGGCATTGGGGATGCTGCTCGCGGCCGCCGTCGCCTTCCTCTCCTACGGTATGCTTTTCCGCGCAGCGGACGACCCCTTCCTGCGCCGCCTCGGTGTCGAGTCGCGCGCGGTATACGCCGAGCGCGCGGCTCGCCTGCTGGCCGCCGGACTCGCGCTGGTGGTCGTGCTGGCGGCGTATGCGGCAAGGGCCGGACGCATTCCGGATCAGCTGCTCCCCATCGCCCTGGTGGCGGTGCTGACGGCCTGGGGGAGCGGGGCGGCAGCCACCACGCTGGCCGGGCGTGCGATGGTGACGCGGTCGCCAGGTAGCGGGTGGGGGTGTCTGACGGTGGGGATGTGGGATCGGGAAGTCGCCGCCGCGGCGCCGCTGGTCTACGCGCCGTTGATCCCGCTGCTGTCGGGCGGAGCCGCGGGCGCGGCCGCGTTCGGCACCGGTTGGCCCGGGGTGGGCGTCAGCCTCGCCGTCGCGCTGGTGCTCGCCCGTCTCGGGGCGCGCTGGTGGGAGGCGGCCATCCCGCGCTTCGGGCCGCAGCTCCTGGAGATGGCCTTTGCGCCGCCGCCGCCCGCCGGCGTGGGCGAGCTCAGCGTCGGCCGGGGCCTTGCGCGGCTCCTTCCGCGCGCCGCGGCGGCAGTGTGGGCGCGCGACGGCGTCGTGACCGCCCGCCGTTTCGCGTGGGCTACGCGTATCGTCTGGCCGGTGGCTATCGTGACACTCGCCCTGCTGGCGCGCCGGGGGACGGACCCCGGCACGCGCGGCTGGGTAGCGCTGGCGGCGCTCTCAGTCTGGATGCTTCAAATGGTGGCGCTGGTCGGACTCGGGCGCTACGAGCGAGGGGGGCGGCGCTGGCTTGACCGCTCGCTGGGGATCACTCCCCTGCAACGGGTTCTGGGGCGCTGGGCCTTCGGCTGGGGCGCATCCCTCTGGCTCGGAGTTCCACTCGCGCTTGCATGGGGGTGGTGGACCGACGCCGGACCGGGATGGCCGTGGGTGTTCGTGGGCGCGGGAACGGCAGCGGTCGGGGCCATCGCATCGGTGACGGCTGCGGGGTGGCGATGAGGCCTGGTCTGCCGGTGCTCACGGTAGAGGGGCTGTCGAAGCGGTACCGCCGCAGGGTCATCCTGCACGGGGTGAGCTTCTCAGTCGGCGCGGGCGAGGCCGTCGCCATCATCGGGCCGAACGGGGCGGGGAAGTCCACGCTGCTCGGCTGCATCAGCGGCGAGCGGCTACCCGACAGCGGGGAGATCCGCGTCTGCGGCACCAACCCCTTCTCGGACCTTGGCGCCGCGGCGCGGTGTACCGGTGTGGTCGCCGAGCAGCCGTTCCTGTACGGCGAGCTGACCGTCGGGGAGATGCTCGAGTTCATCGTCGAGGTGCGGCGGCGACACCTCCCGCACGTGGCGCAGGAGGTGATCCGGCTCCTGCGACTGCTCGGGCTGGAAGGCGCGGAGGGCGCGCTCTGCCGCGAGCTGTCGCAGGGGATGGGTCGCAAGGTGGCCATCATCGCCGGGCTCCTTCACCGACCGAGCCTGATCGTGATGGACGAGGCGTTCAACGGCCTGGACCTCCCCTCCGCCGACCGACTGGTGGAGGAGCTCGCGGAGCGGCGGCGGAACGGGGCCGCGGTGCTGATGTCGAGCCACGATCTGCACCTGCTCGCCCGGATCTGTGGCCGCGGCTTGCTGGTCGCCGGCGGCGCCGAGGTGACGCCGCTGTCCGGCGCGGAATGGGAGCGCTGGCGCTCCGCCCCTTCGCTCGGCCTGAACGTAGCGGGGGCACGGGGTTCGCATCAGCCCGACCAACAGAACTCTTAGCGGGGAGACGATATGATCGGTTTGAGAACGAGACGCGGCGTGCTGACGGCCGCACTTGCGTTGATAGCGACGGGATGTGGCGGGTCGATCTTCCAGCAGCCGCAGATCACGCTGGAGAGCGTGCAGATCGGGGGGCTCGGACTGAGCGGCGGGACGCTGGTCGTGGACCTGCAGGTCGTGAATCCCAACGGGTTCTCCCTCAGTGCCAACCGGCTCAACTACGACCTCGCGCTGCGGGACCCGGAGTCGACGAGCGACACGGCGTGGGTGGACTTCGCGAGCGGCGTCTACGACCAGCCGTTCACGGTGCGCGGCGGAGAGACGGAACACGTCCAGATCCCCGTCTCCTTCAGCTACTCCGGCCTCGGTGCGGCCGCGGGGTCGATGCTGCGGCGCGGCACCTTCACCTACCGCGCGAGTGGCACCGCCGACGTTCGAACGCCGCTTGGAAACCGGCAGGTGCCGTTCCGTAAAACGGGGACGATGTCGCTCCTGGGTACGCGCTGAGCACCGATTCCCCGCCGGGCGACTGAAGTCGCGGCTACGAGCTACGGGAACCCCGCCTTCGGGGCCTGCTCATTCGTCGGTTATGTTGCCCCGTCGTGTGGGGTCGGCGAAGGCCGACTTGTACTTCTTCGTTATCGCGACTTCAGTCGCTCGGCTGGGAGCCCGCGACCGGCTCACTTGAAGGAGATCATACCATCACGAACCGAGAACTGATCGAGCTCGCGGAGCCGCGCGAGAAAGCCATCCTGGTGGGCGCGCCTCTCAAGTCCGTGCCGCCGGCCCAGGTGGAAGAGCACATGCTGGAGCTCGGGCGGCTCACCGACACGGCCGGCGCGGACGTGGTGGGTACGCTCGTGCAGCGGCTCGACTCTCCGCAGGCCGCCCTCTACTTCGGGGAAGGGAAGGCGGGGGAGCTGCGGGACATGGTGAAGGAGCAGGACGCGACGCTGGTGATCTTCGACGAAGAGCTGTCGCCGCGGCAGGGGAAGAACCTGGAGGAGTTCACCGGCGCGCGGGTGATGGACCGCGCCGAGCTGATCCTCGACATCTTCGCCACCCGGGCGCGTAGCGCGGAAGCCAAGATGCAGGTGGAGCTCGCGCAGCTCCAGTACATGCTGCCCCGTTTGACCCGGATGTGGGCCCACCTTTCGCGCGTGCGTGGCGGCGTGGGAATGCGCGGACCGGGTGAAACGCAGCTCGAGACGGACCGCCGGATGATCAACAACCGGATCGCGCGGTTGAAGGACGATCTGGAGCGGGTCACCCGGCAGCGCGCCACGCAGCGGAAGAGCCGCGAGCGGACCTACCAGGCGGCGCTCGTCGGGTACACCAACGCTGGAAAGTCCTCCATTCTGCGCGGTCTTTCCGGGACGGACGTGTTCGTCGAGGATCGCCTCTTCGCCACCGTGGACGCGACCACGCGCGACGTGGATTTCGGCGAGGGCTACCACGGGCTCGTGACCGACACGGTGGGGTTCATCCGCAAGCTTCCCCACCGGCTCGTGGCCTCCTTCCGCTCGACCCTGGAAGAGGCCGGCGAGTCCGACGTGCTGCTGCACGTGATCGACCTGTCGCACCCCATGTGGGAAGAGCAGAAGGAGGTCGTGGAGCAGGTGCTCGCCGGTCTCGATCTGGAGGATCACCCGACCGCACTGGTCTTCAACAAGGTGGACCGCCTCACCCATGAGGAGGAGGAGGCGTGGAGGCAGAGCGCCGCGGCTAACTTCTCACAGCCGGTCGTGTTCGTCTCGACCATGGAGCCCGGCGGCCTGGAACCGCTCCGGGACCTGCTGCGCGAGCTGATGCGCGCTCGCAGCCCCGAAGTCTCTATCGTTCTCCCCTCGACGCATGGTGGCCTCCTCGCGGAAATCTACCGTGAGGGGGAAGTCCTCGACCGTGAAGACGACGGCTCTTCCGTACGCTTGAAGGCGCGGCTGCCAGCTTCTCTCCTCGGGCGTATGTAGCGCGAGATTGGCGTCGAGATCGAGCGTGCCCGCTGACACTCCGAGCCGGTCGCTGAACCTGTGGATCGTCGGGCCCGGGCGCGTAGGTCTAGCGCTCGGGCTCGCGCTGTATCGCTCGGGGATCGTCGAGACACTCACCGTATCCGGCCGCCGCGCCGCGCCGCCCGACCATCCTCTGTTCGACGGGGATCCGCCACCGGCGCGCTACCGCGCCGGGTTTGCGCTCCCCGACCCGGCTCCCGACACCCTCGTCGTCAGCGTCCCGGACCGACACGTGGCGGAGATCGCGGCGACTCTCGCGTCAGCGGGTCCCCCGGAGGGCGCGACGGCACTGCACACGAGCGGAGTACTGGACTCCGAAGCGCTCGCGCCGCTGCGAGCGCGCGGCTGCGCGGTCGGCTCGCTGCACCCGCTGCTGGCGATCTCCGAGCCTGTACGCGCGGTCGACCGGCTCAGCGGCTCGTGGTTCGCCTGCGAAGGCGACGACGGCGCGCGCGCGGTCGCGGAGCGGATCGTCACCGCCCTCGGCGGGAAGCTCCTGCCGATCGACCGGCACTCGAAGCCGCTCTACCACGCCGCGGCGGTGTTCGCCTCGAACTACCTGGTGGCGCTGCTCGCCACGGCGGAGCGCCTGGCCGTCGAGGCGGGCGCCCCTGCGGACTCTGCGCGCGCGGCCCTCGTCGAGCTTGCGCGTGGAGCGCTGGACGGGGTGGCGGACTTCGGCCCCGCGGACGCACTGACCGGCCCGATATCCCGTGGCGACGCGGACACCGTGCGCTCGCATCTCTCCCGGTTGTCGCCCTCCGACGCGGCACTATATTCCGTCCTTGCCCGCGCCACCCTGGAAGTGGCGCGGATACGCGGACTGGATCCCCAGGGCGCCACGAGCATCGAGAAACTGCTGCCGGAGAACGGGTGAGGCTCTACGTCAACATCGACCATGTGGCGACCGTGCGGCAGGCGCGGCTCACCGACGAGCCGGACCCCGTTCGCGCGGCCGTGCTCGCCGAGATGGGTGGCGCCGACGGCATCACGGTGCACCTGCGCGAGGACCGCCGCCACATCCAGGACCGGGACGTCGACCTGCTTCTGCAGACCGTCCGCACCGGGGTCAACCTCGAGCTGGCGGCGGTCTCCGGCGTGGTCGAGCTGGCGGTCGCCTGGCGCCCCATGCAGGCGACCCTGGTTCCGGAGCGGCGCGAGGAGATCACCACCGAGGGGGGGCTCGCGCTGACCGGCGGCTCGCGCGAGACTTCCGGGCGCGCGCTGGAGCGCTTGCGCCATGCGGGGATCCGGACCTCGCTGTTCGTGGCCCCCGATCCGGACACCATCCGCGAGTGCGCCGATCTCGGGGCGGATGCGGTGGAGCTGCACACCGGCGAATACGCCAACACCCGCGGCGTCGAGCGGGACGAGCACCTGGAGCGCCTCCGCCGAGCAGCCGCGCTCGGCACCTCGCTGGGGCTCGCGGTTCATGCGGGACACGGGCTCACCTATCGCAACGTCATGCCCCTCGCCGCCATCGCGGAGATCGCCGAACGCGACGCCGATGCCGCGACCTGCGGCGCGCGTCGCGAGCTCGCGCGCGAGCGCCGCGCTGTCGACGCTGTGCACGAGATGCGCGACCGGCGCGACGAGCTTCGCCATGTTCGACTGGAGGTGTCCGATGAAGTGCCACCGGAGCTCGGCGAGATCGGCGAGCTCGGTCGACTTCTCGGCGAGCTCCTGCGCGTAGTTCTCGCCGACGTCGTGGATCCCGGCGGCGAGGGCCGCGGTCGCGGCCTCCGCACCGAACCCCTTGGTCACCGCGACGATGCGCACCTCGCCGGGGTCGCGGCCCGCACGGGCGATGCGCTCGCGCACGGCCGCGACGCGTTCGCTCACCGGCCCCACGACACCAGCGCCTGTCGTTGCTCTTCGCGCCGCGCTCGATGCGAGAACCAGAGCGGCGCGCCGCGGTCGTCGGTCGCGCAGGCGGTGCACGAGGCGCGCTCCTCGACCTCGTCGACGCCGGCGGCCCCGAGGGCCGACCGCACGGCCGCGGGCACGTCGAGGGCCGGCGTCCCCGCGGACGTGGTGGCGCGGACGTGCGGGCCGAGGAGGCGCGCCACCTCGTC
>JAHWJV010000069.1 GCA_019348265.1 Gemmatimonadota bacterium | reverse complement strand
TCCGACACGGACTCCGCGTTCCCTTCGGCTGCCAGGACTGCTGCCATCGCTCGCGAGACTCGCAACCCACTCGGACTGCATCCCCTCCCCCAGAATGGGGGAGGGTGGCGCGCCTAAGCGCGCCGGGTGAGGGCCGGCGGGGAGGGCGGCGGCGGGGTGAGGGCGGCGGCGGGGTGAACGCGTTGGGGTGAGCGCCGGGTGAGCCCCCGCAGGTCAGCACCCCGACGCCCCCGCCCTCGCCCCCGTCACCGTGTAGCTGCCTTCCGGCGTGACCGTCACCCGCACCTCGCCATGCCGGTCGGTGCGGAAGACCCGGCGTTTGGCTGCGCAGTAGTAGCGCAGCGCGGTGGGGTGCGGGTGGCCGTACCCGTTCCCGGCGCCGGCACTGATGACCGCCACTTCGGGCCGCGTACGGGCCAGCCAGGCGGGGCTCACCGCGTCGCGGCTCCCGTGATGCGCCGCCTTGAGCACGTCCACGTCGGGGATGGAGTCGCGGGAGAGGAGGACGTTGAGCTGCTCGATCTCGCTGTCCCCCGTCAGCAGCGCCGCGAAGCCGCCCTGCTCCACCAGGATGCCGACGGACCGGTTGTTCTGGCTCGTTCCCGCGGCGGGTGGCGGGAGCACGACCAGGCGCGCGCTGCCGAGCGCGATCGTGCGTGCGGTGGGTGCAAGGTACGCGACGCCCTTGCGCTCCACGCGCTCGAGCACCCGCTGCTGGATCCGCGTGCTCGCGGGAAACCCGTTGTCGAGGTAGAAACCCACGGGAATGCTGTCGAGCACCGCGTCGGCCCCGCCGATGTGGTCCGCGTGGTTGTGCGAGGCGACGAGCAGGTCGATCGTATCGACCCCGAGCACGCGCAGTCGCCGTACGATGTCGTCCGACGGTCCGGCGTCGACCAGCGCGGTACGTCCCGCGCTCCGCAGCAGCACGGCGTCACCCTGTCCGACGTTGAGGAAGCGGATGTCCAGCGCGGGCGCCGCCTGCTGCTCCGCGCCCCAACCCACTGCGCTCGCGTGCGCCGCCGTCGTGCCCGGCGTGTCGCACGCCGCCAACAGCGGGATGATCAGCCCCGTCAGGCGCGCCAGCGCGGTGATGCTGCGTCTCACGCGGCTCGCGCTTCAGATTGTTCAATCACCGGCCGATACCCATGGGGATAATGATGAATCGATGAATGATGAATGTGAGCTCGATTCACCATTCATCATTGCAGGTCTTGATGCACGCGTCGGGCGCCGTTATTCTTTGCGCCCTTCGCTGAACACGCCGCCCGTTTCGAACGCCGTCCCGTCGATCGCTTCAATGCATAAAGCTATTCCTCTGTGCGCGCTAGCGCTCTGCTGCGCCGTTCCCATGGATGCCGCCGCCCAGTCGCTGCGCGGGTCGCCCGCGAGCATCGAGCGGATGTACCGGCAGGCCCGCGCCGATGACCTCGCCTTTTACGAGACCTCCGGCGGCGTGCGCAACGCGGTGGAAGCCGGCAGGCTCGTGGCGCTGACGGGTAACGCGGATTACCGGCTCAAGGACGTGAGCCAGCCGTACGTCCTGCCGGCGACCCGCACCTTCGTGCAGCGGATCGCCGCGCAGTACCGCGAGCAGTGCGGTGAGAAGCTGGTGATCACGAGCGGGACGCGTCCGCAGTCGATGCGCCTGGCGAACAGCACCAGCAAGACCGTCCACCCCACGGGGATGGCCGTCGATCTGCGGAGGCCGACGGGCTCCGGCTGCCTCGCGTGGCTCCGTCGCACGCTTTCGTCGCTGGAGGAGGAGGGCGTCCTCGAGGCGACTGAGGAGCGGAATCCGCCACACTTCCACGTCGCCGTTTTCCCGGACCGGTACAGCCGCTATGTCTCGCGGGCTGGGAGCAATGTCCGGCTCGCGTCCGCCACGAAGGAGGCACCCGTGCGACGCGTGTCGACCCGGGCTTCCGGATCGGCCACCTACAAGGTCCGCCGCGGCGACTCGCTCTGGACGATCGCGCGGCGACAGAACGTGAGCGTCGAGGTTCTGCGCAAGGCGAACGCGCTGCGCTCCTCCAACATAGTCGCCGGACAGCTGCTCGCGATCCCTTCGGGTCGCTGACCCCACCCGCCGCTGCGCCAGGGCCCCGTTCGGAAGAGCGGGGCCTTTCAGTTTCCGCCGCATGGGGTCAGTGTCCTCGGCCGGGTACAGCGGAAGGCCCCGCCGGGTGACGGGTCGAGCCGCTTCTCGCCCGTGTAGGACCCGAAAAGCGAGTATCTGAGCCGGTTAATCGCTGATCCTACATCCGCTGGTACGCGGTCCTGCGCTTGCACCCGGCACTCCCTGGTAGTCCGCCGCGCCCCGGCGCGGCTCGGCCGAAAAGCCTATTCGGAGGGTGCGAAGATGAAGCGAGCGAGATGGGCGGTGCTGGCGCTTGCGCTGCTCTCCGCCGACGGGTGCGCGAGCATGGGAGTGGGCCTGGAAGACGTCCTGGGGGAGATCGGCGGGATCGATGGAATGGGCTCGGACGTGCGCGGGGAGGTCGATTGGGTCGACACGCGTCGGCAGGAGATCGAGGTGAGCTCCTCCTTCCGGCAACGTACTCGCCTCGCGTACGACTCGCGAACGCAGGTGATCTACCGGGGCGAGCGGTATTCGGTCAGTTCGCTCGAGACCGGCGACCGCGTGTCGATCCAGGTGGAGCAGGGCCGGCGCGGGGAGAGGTATGCGCGGCAGATCCGCGTGGAGCAGACGAGCCGCGACCAGCGAGATGACAGGTCGGGTCAGGTGCGGAGCGGGCGCTTCGATGGTCAGGTGGGCTGGGTCGATTCGGACCGCGGGCGCTTCGAGTTGCGCACGTCGCGCGGGACCTACACCGTAAGCCTCCCCTACAACGCGGACCGGTCGACGGTCGACCGATTCCGCCGGCTCCGGTCGGGCAACACGGTGAGGATCCAGGGGGAGATGCTGGGGAACGGACGAGTCGAGCTGGATCGGTTCATCTGAGCCGCCTCCGGCCGCCGGAGGGGGTCAGCCCACCCGGCTCTCGGCTCGGAAGCCGCCGCCAGCCCTCACGTCCGCCAGCTCCGTGATGAAGGTGCCCGAGGCGAGCGAGAAGGCGCCGTCTTTCCGGAGCGTGGTGGGGGTCGTGTCCAGAAAGTCCTGCAGCGCGCGGCGGAGCGAGTTGTCCGACGAGTAGCCACAGGCGTGCGCTACGCTCGAGACGGTTCGACCCGGATCGTCCAGCAGCTCAGTGGCCAGCAGGATGCGCATCCAGGCCAGCAGCCGCCGGGGTGGCGGCAGCTCCGCCCGGTTGCACCAGCGCAGCAGGGTCCGAGGCGAGAGGTAGAGGGCCCGCGCCAGCTCGTTCGCCTGTCCACCCGTGGAGACCACCTCCGCGGCGGCCATCAGGATCGCGCGGGCCTGCCCCGAGGTGTTTGCCGGAAGCGACCGCTCCAGGAGGCTCTGCAGCGGCCGGCCCTGGACTCCGCGCAGACGCCTGGCGATGCTGTCCCCGGTATCTTCCTCGCCCAGCGCGATGACCTCCGCCACGCCCCACGCACCGAGCGTCCGCAGGTCCCGGTACCGCTCCGGCCTCAGGTCGAGCGCAGCCACCACCGTCGCCGACGGGAACTCCAGCAGCAGTGAACGCAGCGCGCCGGACAGCTCTCCGTCTTCATAGGGGTCGACCAGGAGCAGCGCGGCCGGCGGCGCAATACGCGTGCGCTCCCGAAGCTCCTCCCAGCAGCTGACTTGATGGAAATCGAAGCGCCGCCCCCCCGCGCGCCGGACCTGCTCTCGGAAGACCGAATCCGAGTGCAGTACCAGTAGCGGCCGGAGGATGGGTCGCATAATGTAGCGGGAAATATGTGGGTAGATGGGCCCTGGCACGTTGCCTCGAGTGCGCGGCCCGAGGCACATTCGTAAACGCAAGTCTCACCGCTCGGGGCATGCCTGCCCCAACCCCCCCACTGCCATGGGAATCACCAGATGAAGATCACCCGTATTGCGCTCGCCAGTCTGACCGTTGCGGTGTTCGCCGCCTGCTCGAACGACGTCACCGGAACCTCCGGCGCCAAGCCGACGCTGCCGACGGAGAACCAGGGCACTTATGGCCCGAAGGTGAACCAGGGGACCTACGGTCCGAAGGTGAACCAGGGGACCTACGGCCCGAAGGTGAACCAGGGCACTTACGGTCCCAAGGTCTGATTGACGGCATTCTTCCGCCGTCCTGGCTACGGGGTCAAGCCGTAACCAGGGCACGGAAGGAAGATACCATCTCGGTCGCGAGTCGGTCGGCTTCCTGCTCGACCGGCTCGTTCGCGTTTCGGTTCGCGTTGGTCTCGACGGCGCGGCGGCTCTTCGTGAAGGCGAGTACCGACTCGGCCGCGAAGATCAGCCCGCCGATCTTGTTGGCGGTAGCGAGCGCGAGAGCGCGCTCGGCCATGGTACTGGCGCGCTCCCACTCGCCGACGCCGGTGGAGCCGCGTGCCAGGCTCAGGAGTGCGTTTCCGACGAAGCCGTGCGTCTGGATGGTCTCGAGCAGCGGAACCGCCCGTGCCCAGGCATCGTCGTAAGCCACGCGCTGCGGGATTCCGCCCGCCGCGCGAACCAGGTTCGCCGCCGCGAGAAGTCTTTCGTGCTCGGGGAACACGTCGACGAGCGACTGGAGAACGGTGAAGGCACGTCGGAACTGCCCCTCTCGCATCCAGAGCGCGCAGAGGTCCTGCGCCAGGTAGCGAGCCTGTGGGTGCCCGGCACCGTAGGCGTGGAAGGCGCGCTGTGCGTAGCTCTGCGCCACGCTCGCATCGTCGCACTCGACCGACACGGTGAACAGCTCGTGCAGCGACATCGCCTGGACGTCGATCGCACCGTGCCGGGTCGCAGCACGTAGAGCTTTCAGGTCGAATCGCCGGGCAACGGGATAGTTGCCGCGGTCCTTCGCCATGATCCCGAGGACCAGGAAGGCACGGGAATAGGCGTTCCAGTTCCCGGCCTGCCGGCCGAGCATGATCGCGCGGCGGGACCAGCTCTCGGCACGTGCGACTTCTCCCTGCGTGCGCGTGAGGCGCGCCACCTGTAGGGCGAGCTCGGCGTCCGCCGGGCAGGCGAGCGCCGCGGCCTGCACGAAGGCGAGCTCCGTGTTGACGCTGCCGCGCGCCGCCGCCCACTGGGCGACCTGGCGGCAGGCGAGCGCGACCATCTCACGGCGGGCACGAGCCGGCTGGTCGAGCAGCACCGTCAGCCCCTCGAGCGGCCCGCGCAGCGCCGGGTCCAGGTCCGCCGCGAGCAGCTCCGCCATGCGCCGCTGCCGCGCTCCGGGCGCGAACAGCTGCAGCACCTGCTCCTGCGGTGACGCCGAGGCCCAGAGGGTGACGGTCCGCAGCGATTTCCAGAGGAGCACGGCCGTTTCGCCAGACACCTCCGTCAACACCTCCGTACCCTCCAACAGCTCACCGGCCCGCGTCAGCGGGGGGGGCACACGCCACCGGCGCGCCCTGGAGGGCGAGGACGAAGCTGGAATGGATCCACTCATGGATACTCCTCATTCGGCTCATCAAGAGGCGCCGGGCGCGGTCGAGCCAGCCCCCGGTATCTTACAGACCCGACCCGTACCGCGCTACGTTCGCGACCCGGGCCCGACCTCGACACATCATAGTATCGACAGGGGGTCTGAAAAGATTAGCTATCAGCTATCAGCTATCAGCTATCAGCTATCAGCCGACCACGGTGTGAGCCGGTCCGCGGGCATGTAGTAGCGCGGGGGCTGCCTCAGGAAGGGCACCTGATCTAGATTGCTGTGCGACTGATAGCTGATAGCTGATAGCTGATAGCTGATAGCCCATACCACCATGCCGACAGCGCGGGTCTCCTACGAGCTTCCGGTGCAGCGTTTCCTGCAGCCGGACGATGTCACCTGCGGGCCGACGTGTCTGCGTAAGGTGTACCACTTCTACGGGTTGAACGTTCCTCTCGAGGAGCTCACCGCGGAGGTGGATCGGCACGAGGACGGAGGGACGCTGGCGGTGAGCCTCGGCATCGCCGCGCTGCGGCGGGGGTTCTGCGCCCGGATCTATTCTTACAATCTGCGGATCTTCGATCCCACCTGGGCGAGCCTCTCGCCGGACGAGCTGCGTGACAAGCTCGGCCTGCGGCTCGAGCACCTGCGGGCGCCGAAGTCGGTGAGGGCGGGAAAGGCGTATCTCGAGTTCCTCTCGCACGGCGGTGAGATCGCTTTCGACGAGCTGACGCCGAAGCTGCTGAAGGCGATCCTGAACCGGAACCATCCAATTCTGGCGGGACTGTCCGCGACCTACCTGTACCGGATGCCGCGCGAGCGGCACGATCCCGAGACCCACGAGCTGCTCGACGACGACGTCGCGGGCGATCCGACGGGCCATTTCGTCGTGATCTCGGGGTACGATCAGCGCGGGCGGCGCTTCACCGTCCGCGATCCATCCGCCCACGCGCCCACCGACCGTCAGGGCCGGGTGGCGGTGGAGGCGCACCGCCTCACCAACGCGATCATGCTCGGCGACCTGACGTACGACGCGGTCCTGCTGGAGCTCTGGCTCCCGGAGCGTGAAGGAGTAGCGCCGTGAGCCGCCGACTCATCGTCGTGGTGTCCGACCCTGCCGATATGCCGGGGCTGCCCGCGGACCGGATGGTTACGGCCGACCGCTACCTCGCGGGAACGGAGGCGGTCTCCCGCGGTGGCGCGGTGATCAATCTCTGCCGGTCGTACCGATATCGCACCAAGGGCTACTACGTCTCGCTGGTCGCCGACGCGCGGGGGCAGCGCGTGCTTCCGTCCGTGGAGACCATCGAGGGGCTGACGGAGCCGTTCGGGCTTTTTCGCGTGCTGCGGGAGGCCGGCGTGCCGACCATGCACGTAGTGAAGACGCGGCCGCGTCGCCGCGACCTGCCGAGCACGGTCGCGGCGGAGGAGGATTCCCCGGGCCCGGATGCGCACCCGTCGCTCCTCGTGGTGTCGACGGCCGAGCCGGTTCAGCTCAGGCCGGCGCGCGACGCGGAGCCGATCGAGGCGCTCGCGTACTTCGGGCAGTGCGCGGACAACCGCTTCCGCGCCGCGGCCCAGGCGATCTACCGCGAATGGCCTGCGCCGATCCTCCGGATCCAGCTGCTGGAGGAGGAGGGGGAGTGGAAGGTGTCGTACGCGGCCGCGGTACCGGTCCAGCAGCTTGCGCCGGCCGACCGCAACGCGCTGGTGGAGGGGCTGCAGAACGAGCGCTGGGTCCTGCGCCGCGCCACGCCCACCCCGGCCGAGCTCAAGCGGGCGTCGCTGGCGGTGTTGTACGACGAGACCGACCCCTTCAGCCCGTCCACGCCGGAGACCATCGACCGGCTCTCCCGCATCGCCGCGAAGATGAACGTGCACGTTCACCGGATCGGGCTCGATGAGATCGACCGGCTCGGCGATTACGACGCACTCTTCATCCGCACGCTCACGGGCGTGCGCGAGCCGTCCTTCCAGTTCGCGCTCCGGGCCGAGGCCCTGGACATGCCCGTGATCGACGACCCACAGTCGATCATCCGCTGCAGCAACAAGGTATTCCTGGACGAGCTGCTCCGGCGCGAGGGGATCGCCACGCCGCGGACCCGGGTCGTCACCTCGCAGACGCCCTGGTCGGAAGTGGAGGCGCTCGGCTGCCCGGTCGTCGTGAAGCTTCCCGACGGCTCCTTCTCCGCCGCCGTGCACAAGTGCATGGACCGGGCGGAGTACGAGCGCGTCTGCGCGGATATGTTCCGGCGCTCGCCGCTCCTCATCGCACAGGAGTTCCTCCCGACGGACTACGACTGGCGGATCACCGTGCTCGGAGGAAAGGTGCTCTTCGCCGCGAAGTACCACATGGCGCGGGGTCACTGGCAGATCCGCAACGTGGACCCGGGGGGCGAGCGCTACGGCAAGGTGGACGCGGTGCCACGCGAGGAGACGCCCAGGGCCGTGGCCGAGCTCGGGCTGCGCGCCGCGGCGCTGATCGGCAACGGTCTGTACGGCGTCGACATCAAGGAGACCCCGACCGGTCCCGTCGTCATCGAGGTGAACGACAACCCGAACCTCGACATCGGTTACGACGACGCGGCGGACGGCAACGTGATCTACGAGGACGTGCTCGCCTACTTCGTCCGCAGGATCGAGGAGACCCCGCCGGCGGAGGAGGCGGAAGAGGCGCGCGCGCCGACGCGTGCTCCCGCGCCGCCCGCTGCTCCCACGAAGCGGGAGTTCCGGCCCTTCGAGGTCGCCGGAATCGAGCTAGAGTACGCCGTGGTCGATCGGGACCTGAACGCCGTCTCGCTGGTGGAGGACGCGTTCCGCTCGATGACGGGGCGGGCGACATCGGACGTGGACCTCGGGCGCTGCTCCTTCTCCAACGAGATCGCCGACCATGTCTTCGAGCTGAAGACGCCCGAGCCGACCCGCCGCCTACGAGACGCTGAGGACGCGCTGATGGAGGGCGTGACCCGGTTCTCTTCCGTCCTTCGCAATGAGTTTGGCGCTCGGCTGCTCCCGACCGGCATGCACCCGTGGCTCAACCCGAAGAAGGCGAAGCTCTGGACGCGGTCGAACAGCCGGATCTATCAGACCTACTCTCGCCTGTTCGACGTGCACACGCACGGGTGGATGAACGTGCACGCCACCCACCTGAACCTCCCGCTCGGGCGTGACGAGGAAGCCGTGGCGATGTACAACGCTTCCGCGCTCCTCATCCCCTACCTGCCCGCGCTCGCGGCGAGCTCCCCGATGTACGACGGGGAGCTCCAGAGCTCTGTCGACAACCGCCTCGCGTGGATCGTCGAGCACCAGGCTCGCATCCCGGAGTCCTGCGGCGACATCGTCCCCGAGTACGTCGAAGGGCTCGGCGACTACCGCAAGCGCATCCTGGGCGGCATGTACCGCGCGCTCGACGAGCTTCCCGGCGCCGGCATCCTCAGGCACGAGTTCTTCAACGCGCGCGGCGCCGTCCTGAAGTTCTCGCGACGCGCCATGGAGATCCGCGTCCTCGACACGCAGGAGTGCGTCAAGCTGGACATCGCCATCTCCGTCTTCGTTCGCTCGGCGCTGCGCTACCTCGCGCATCGTGCGATGGCCGGGAAGCTCGCCTTCCCGGACCACCACCAGCTGGTGCACGACTTCCGCGCGACGATCCGGGATGGGAGCCAGGCTCGAGTGCTCGCGCCCCATCTCGGCGACTCGCCCGACCGCGGCGATAACGGTCTCGTGCCGGTGCAGACGGTTCTCCACGACCTCCTGCGACACGCCCGCAAAGTCGTACGTAGGGAGGACGCCGACTACCTGGATCTGGTCGAGACCATGATCGAGAGCGGCTCGCTGTCCGAGCGGATCCGCTCGCACCTCATGCTGTACGTCGACGACGACGACGTCTTCACCGAAGCCGCCAGGCGCGTCTACATCGAGCTCGCCGACTGCCTCGACTCCAACGAGCCGTGGTGGGGACGAGGGTTGTAAGGGATAGTGCGAGAGCGCGAAGCTGAGCGGCGACGCCCCTGTGTGATTTCAGGGCACCCGGGGCATGCCCTATGCCCCCACCGCTCTCGCGCTCTCGCGCTATCGCACTCACCGTTCGCACCTGATCCTCAGTCGGTCCGGACCACTGCCCGCCACACACGCGACGCATGAAGCTCGGATCGAGCGTGGACGCATCTACGTGGCGCCGCCCGATCACCATCTTCTGGTGCGGAACGGGGTCATGGAGCTCTCACGCGCGGCCCGGGAGAACCGCACCCGCCCCGCCGCCGATCCGCTCTTCCGCAGCGCCGCGCAGGCGTATCGGTCGCGCGGCGAGCGAGCCCGACGAGCAGTTCGTAGCCCCAGCGTAACTTTCGCCAGCGAGCGGCCCGCGGCTGGTATGCTCCGTGCGCTTTTGCCCTCCTGCCCCGCCGACCCCAGGTCCGGCGGGCGTCGGAAACCGGATACCGCGGGATTGCGAGCAATGTGGGATCAACGCCTGCCGGACCCCGCGCAGAGGGGAGTCGACGTCCGCAGGAATTCCGATTCGGGCGCACGCGTCTACGGCCGCGCGATCGACTGCGGCGGTCGACGCGCGGAAACCGAGCGCATCGAGGCCAGCGGCCATGGCCGAGGCCCGGCGAGATCAGGAATGACGGACGGACACTTCCCGCGGGGCTGATCCCCGAAACCCTCTTCTGATGAGCACATTGGCTTCGCACGCACCGGCGGGCCCGCGCGCCGTGGACCCGGCGGAGCTCCGGGTGAGCCGCCTGCGCCCCGTGCGCGGACCGAACTTCTGGCGTCTCGCGCCGGTGATCGCGTGCGACGTTGCGCTCGGCTCGCTAGAGGACGTCACCTCGGCAGAGCTCGACGGGTTCACCGATAGACTCCTGGGCCACTTACCCTCCCTCCACGAGCACCCGTGCTCGCGCGGGGAGAGCGGGGGGTTCGTCGAGCGGCTCCGCGAAGGAACCCACCTCCCGCACATCCTGGAGCACGTCGCCCTCGAGCAGTTCGAGGCCGTGATTGCCGGCGACGACGACGCCGCGGACGGGGACGAGCCGCGCGACCTCCCGCGCCGCCGGTCGCCTCGGACATCGGCTCGCGGTGCGCGCACGGGTTCGCATTGGCGCCGTAGCGGACGCACCCCCAGAAGGGCTCCATCGTCCCGATCTTCTTGACGACCAGCGCCGATCCGCACTTCGGGCACGCGCCGGGGCGCACCTTCGCGGCCAAGAACTGCGACTATCTCTTCTCCACCTTCTCGACCATCGAGGACGGGCGCGGCCACATCGCCGACATCCGCGAGCGCGCCGCCCAGTTCGGGCGCGAGGTCGGGATCTACACGGTCTGCCACGTGGTGTGCCGCGAGACGCAGGAGGAGGCGGAGGCCTACTACCACAAATACGCGGTCGCGGAGGCCGACCACGAGGCGGTCGACTACCACATGGCAAGCAAGAAGGAGTTCGCGGGCTCCCACGACCGCAGCGCCTTCGACCTCTACCGCCAGCGCTTCGCGGGCGGCGCCGGGAGCTATCCCCTCGTCGGCACGCCGGAGAGGAT
>JAHWJV010000068.1 GCA_019348265.1 Gemmatimonadota bacterium | reverse complement strand
CGGTGGAGAGCACAAACTAAAGAGTGTACCAGCCGGACCGTCCCGGGCGCGGCGCGATGCGCGGGCGCGGCGGCGGCGGGCAGGGCGGGCAGAGCGTGCGCTCGGCGCGCTCACGCGCGGAGGGTCAGGAGGCGGCTACTCGCTCCCAGGCCGAGATGCGGGCCGGGCAGGCGAGCGGCTCCACCCGGGGCGGCGCCCAGCGCAAGGGCGCGGAGCAGCAGGGCGGCTGATCCGGTCCGTTGCAACGAAGAAGGGGCGAGCCGCTGGCTCGCCCCTTCTTCGTTGCTGTCCTTGCTCAGGTCTCGTCCCAGCGCCGCATTACCATCGCGCTGTTCGCGCCACCGAACCCGAAGGAGTTCGACAGCGCGACGCGAATCGTCGTGCGGCGCGCCTCGTTCGGAACGTAGTCGAGGTCGCAGTCGGGGTCCGGCACCTGGAGGTTGATGGTCGGCGGGGCGATGCCGTCGCGCATCGCCATCACCGTCAGTCCCGCCTCTACCGCCGCGGTCGCGCCGAGTGAGTGACCGAGCATCGACTTGGTGGACGAGACGAGCAGCCGCGGGGCGTGTTCTCCGAAGACGGAGTGGATCGCGCGCGTTTCCGCCACGTCGCCCAGTGGCGTGGAAGTGCCGTGCGCGTTGATGTAGTCCACCTCGTCCGGCGCGATCTCGGCGGCGCGGAGGGCACGGCTCATGGCGAGCGCCGCGCCGGCGCCGTCTTCTGAAGGCGCGGTGACGTGGTGCGCGTCCGAGCTCATCCCGATCCCCAGTATCTCGGCCAGGATCGTCGCACCGCGGGCGCGGGCCGCCTCGAGCGATTCCAGCACCAGGATCCCCGCTCCCTCCCCGTGCACGAACCCATTGCGACGCGCGTCGAACGGGCAGGACGCTCTCTCCGGCGCTTCGTATTCCGTCGCGAGCGCCCGGGCGGCGTGGTACCCGGCGAATGACAGGAAGGTGATCGCCGCCTCACTCCCGCCGGCCAGCATCATCCGGGCGTCGCCGCGCTGGATGGCGTGGAAGGCCTCGCCGATCGCGTGGTTGCTGCTGGCGCAGGCGGAGACGGTGGCATAGTTGGGTCCGCGCGCGTGGGCACGCATCGCCAGCTGCCCAGCGGCCAGATTGGTGATCACCCCTGGTATGAAGAAGGGGGATACCCGTCCTGAGCCGCGTTCCGCCGCGGTGACAGCGGTGTCCAGGATGGTGCCGATCCCACCGATCCCCGAGCCGATGATGACGCCGGTCTCGTCCGGATCGGGAACGGGTCCGAGGCCCCCCAGCCCAGCGATCCGCATCGCCTCATCGGCGGCCACCAGCGCGTACTGGATGAACAGGTCGACGCGCCGCGCTTCCTTACGATCGAGCACGGGCTCGGGGGTAAAATCCTTCACCTCCGCCGCGACCCGTACCGAATCCGGGAGATCCCGTGCGTCGAAGCGGGTGAGCGGGCCGGTCCCGGAGCGGCCGCTGACGGCCGCGTCCCACGTCTCGGCGCCCGTGTTGCCCAGCGCCGTGACCATCCCGGTCCCCGTGACGACAACTCGGTGCGTCATTCTGGTTTCAGCAGCCCCTGTTGCAGCGCGAAGCGAACCAGCTCGCTCCGGTGGTGCAGCCCCAGCTTCTCCATGATGCGGGAACGGTACGTATCCACGGTCTTCGGGGAGATGAAGAGCTTCTTGCCGATCTCCGCCGAGCTGAACCCTTCCGCGGTGTACCCCAGCACCTCCAGCTCCCGTTCCGTAAGCTTCGCGATTGGATCCTCCTCCCCGCGGGCCGCCTTGCCGCGGAACCCTTGCAGGAGGAGCTTCGCGGCGTTCGGGTAGAGGAACACGTCGCCGCGCGCCACCGTGCGGATCGCCTCGATCAGCTCCTCGTCGGCGCCGCGTTTGTTCACGTACCCGGAACCGCCCGCTTCGAGCACCGGGAGGAGGTGCTCCTCCTCGCCGTGCATGGTGAGGACGAGGACCCGCGTGGCGCCACGAACGGCCTGGACACCGTCCGCGCCGGCCGCTGCCACGCTCATGGCCGCGATCCGCCGAGTCGCCTCCAGGCCCCCGATCCCCGGCATCGAAAGGTCCATCACCACCACGTCGGGGTGCATTCGGTCGGCCATCTCCACGCCCTCCTCACCGGTCCCCGCTTCGCCGACCACCTCGAGCCCGTCCTCCGCCTCGAGCAGAGCGCGCAGCCCAGCCCGGAGAACGGCGTGGTCGTCGACGAGCAGGATACGGATCGCGTTGCCGGGCATGAAGAGGATAGTTCAAAGTTCAAAGCGCAAAATTCAGAGGCGTGGCTTCGCGCTTCGGACTTCGCACTTTGAACTTTGCACTCGTTACAGCCCGGCGGCAAGCGCAGTTGTCGCTACGCCTCGCTACGAAACCCGTCCAGCAGAGCGATCAGCTGTTGAAGCTGGAACGGCTTCGCGAGAACGGGACGCCCGGTGCCATTGGCCTCTTCCCACAGCGGATCGCCGGGCGCGGAACCGCTGATGAACAGTACTCGATCCGCAAGCTGCGGCACGTGCTCCCTGAGACGGCTCCAGAGCCCCACTCCGCCTCGGTCGCGCAGATGTAGATCCAGCAGGATCCCGTCTGGCAGCGAGCTCACCATTTCCTCGACGATGTGCTCCTCCGGGCGGGAAAGCGGATCCAGCTCGCGAACCTCGGCGCCCGCGCGCCGCAGCAGGCGAGAGAGCGCGCTACGAACCGCCGGGTCATCGTCCACGAGCAGCAGTCTGAGCCCCGCCAGGGCCCTGGCGTCCGCCTCGGGCGCCTCGCGAGTCATCAGCGCCTTCGCCGTCGGAACGCGCACCTCGAAGGCCGCGCCCCCGAGCTCCGAGTCCCCGGCGTAGCGGACCTCGCCGTTCAGCTGGTCAACTGACCAGGTGACCGAGCTGAGACCGAGCCCCGCCCCACCGTGATCGCCGCGCCAGAGCGGCTGGAAGACGCTGTCGCGGAGATTCACTGGAATCCCCGGCCCGTCGTCCTCCACGCGGAGCATCACGAGCTCGCGCCCGTCCGCGGCGCACTCCAGCTCGAGCGACACGACGACCCGGGAGCGCGCGTGCCGCGCCGCGTTGCGCAGCAGGTTGACGACCGTGCGAGACCAGAACGACGCGCGCCCGCTCACCTGCACCCCGGCCGGCATGCGCGTCCGCAGGCGGATGTCTCCCAGCCCCAGCTCCGTCAGGCGATCGTTCACGGCGGTCTCGGTCACCGCCCCCGGGTCGAACGCAAGTTCCGGAGACACCGTCTGGCCCGCCACCGTGGCGAGAACGTCCTGCAGCATCCGCCCGAGCGCCTCGGCCATCCGGCTCACCCGCTGCACCTCCTCGGTCGGTAGCACGCCCCGGTCGACCTCGCCCCGCGCCAGCGCCGCCCACCCCTGCAGGACCTGCATGTCGTTCGCGAGGTCGTGCACGAGCTCCCCCGCCACCTTGCCGAAGTCGGCAAGCGGGCTGGGCGGAGTCGGATGCAGTGCCGGATCCTCGCTCATCAGTGGCACAATCGGCGCGAGTGCAGAGAAAGGCGTGAAATGTGTGCGGCGCGCGCCGCAGGGCGTGTCCGCCGGAGCGGGCGATCCGCTACCTTCGTATCACCCGACGAAGTCGTTGCAATCCAGCGCTGAACGGAGTCCCATTGAGTCAGAGAAACTCGGCCGCCCGATCCGAATGGCCTCGCGAGCGTTGCGGGGCCGTCATCCGGTACCGGACCGACGCAGCGGATCAGCCGGTGATCGGCTCCGGAACGGGCACCCGGTTCACGGGTCGGCGGCGCGGGTGGCGAGCTCGCGCAGGTTGCGAATGAGCTCTTCGGCGAGCTCGTCCGCCGGTCCCGCGCCGTCTGGTACCGGCTTGGGAGTCGCAGCGCGCGTCGCTGCACGGGCGGCCTGCACCGCGTCGACCAGCGCCTCGGCGGCCAGGCGCGTCTTGCCCTCCCTGCGGTCGGTCGCGAGCTCCAGAGCTCGCACGGCCGCCGATTCGGCGAGGTCCAGATCCTGTAGCTGAAGGGCGCCGTTACCGAGCTCGAGAAGCGCGCGAGGCGCACCGGCCGCGAACTCGGGTCTGCTCGCCTTTTCCCAGACCTCGCCGGCGACGCGGGTGGCGAGCTCGGTTTCACCGGCTCCCGCGGCGGCGCGCATGAGGTCCGCCTCTACGAAGAGGCGCTCGACCGGCTGCTCGATCAGCGGTAGCACCGCCTGGAAGACCGCGAGCGAGCGGGCGAAATGGCCCTGCTGCATCCAGAAGTACGCGACGTCGTGCCCGAGGACGGCGAGCCGGGGGTTTTTGCTGCCGTACGCGACGGCGGCTTCCCGCGCGTAACGCTCGGCCTCGGACATCCGGCCGGTCTCGATGGCGACGCCGAACAGATCGTGAAGTGCGGCAGCCTGCTCTGCGCGGACCCCGCCGCGTCGCGCGCCGCGGAGCGCGCGGAGGTGGAACCGGTGGGCGGCGGGAAGGTTCCCGCGCATCATGTACAGATTCCCGAGTCCGCTGAAAGCGCGGGAGTAGCGGCGCCAATCGTGGGCCTGGCGAGCGAGGCCGATCGCGCGGCGGAACCAGACCTCGGCTCGAGCGTGGTCCGCGACGCGAACCGCGAGCCGGGCGACGGTGAACGCTGCGTCCGGGTCCGAAGGCTCCGCGAGCGCCGCATCCTGGGCGAAGGCCACCGCGGTGCGAAGCGCCTCCTGCGCCTCCGCCCATGCAGCGATCTCTCCGCAGGCGCGTCCGACGCTCGCCGGCGTGGCGTTCGCGGGATTCGCGACCAGAGAGCCAAGGGCCTGCAGCGCGGGCTGAATCTCCGGTGAGGCGAGGCGCGCGAGCGCCGCCTGGCGCCGAGCCGACGCCTCCGGAGCGAAGAGGCCTTCCCGATCCTGGGGAAGCGCATCAGCCCAGAGCATCACGTCGCGGAGGCAGTGCCAGAGCAGAGCGCCCAGCTCCGTTTGGATCTCCTCCAGCACGCTGCCCGCCTCGAGCGGCTCCGGTCCATGAATCAGTGGCGGCGGGATGTGCCACCGGCGGGTCGTTTTACGGGCGCGGGGGGCCGATCGCCGTCGTCTCATATCTCTATTTCGGCAGGGAAGCGACTGAACCAGGATGCGATCCTCTGTCAGAGTATCGGCTTCCGCCGCCGGGACGATAGCTTTCGCGGCTCGGTTGGCCCCTGAGGAGCGCCGGCTTCCCCGCGCGCCGCCTACTGGCGCTCCGTCCCCTCCATCTCGAAAGCCCGTTCCTCGTGCTCCGTTCCGGCCAGGCCGGAGAGCAGGAAATCGATCACGTCCGAGGCGCTGTACTCGGTGCGTCCGCTGGCGAAACGATTGATCAGCGCGAGGTCGTCGCCACTGGTCAGTAGCGGCTTCTCAACCTCACCGCCGTCCCGCACCTGCGCGTGCCCGATGTCGGCCATGAGGGCGTTGCAGAGACATTTTCGGCCGACCGTCTCGCTGAGTTCGCCGCCCTTCTTCACGTACGTGTCCACCGGTTCGGCGGCGCAGCGGTACCCGAGCCGGCCGCCCTCCATCCGGTATGCGGTGCGCAGGTAGCCGAGATCGCAGACGCGCTCGCGCGCCTGGTAGACCGGCTCGGACGCGACGGTCCCACCGAGCTGGACGACCTTGAAAGGGAACCCGGTGGGGGAGGCGCGCAGGTCCGTGAAGACGCGAACCGGGTGGGTTTGCGACTCCCGCAGCACAGCCTCCTTGTACTCCCGGGCGATGCCGGACTCGTTGGCGTAGGCGAACAGCGTCCCCACCTGCACGCCCGCGGCGCCGAGGTCGAGGACCTCGCGCAGCCGCTCGGGCGAACCTGCGCTTCCCGCGATCCAGAAGGGGAGGCCCATCTCCCGCATCTTGTCGAGATCCACCACGTCGCGCTCACCGTAGACCGGCTCGCCCGCCGCGTCGATCTGCAGCTCGCCGCGCGGGGGGGCGTTGTGCCCTCCGGCGGTCGGACCCTCGATCACGAAGCCGTCGACCCGGCCGGTCGCCTTGCGGGCGAGCATCACGGCAAGGCTGTTGGAGGCGATGATCGGCAGGAAGTACGGGCGCTTGAGCGCGGACGGCGGGCCGCCGATCCAGTGCTCGCGAGGGTCGAAGGTGAGGTACTCGACCTCGTCGCGCCCGAGACCCTCGACGTCCAGCTTGATCGATGCAGGTTGATGCTCCGCCAGCCGGTCCAGCGCTCCCGGGATCTCCTTGGGAATTCCCGCGCCCATAAGCACGTAGTCGACCCCGGCGAGCATCGCGCCGTAGAGCGAGCCGAGGTTCGGCATCTGGACCTTGGTGAGGAGGTTGATCCCCACCACGCCGTCGTGCCCTTCCTTGGCGAGGCGTACCTCGCAGTAGTTGGCCAGGATGGTGAGCTGATGCCGGACCTTGCTGACCACCTGCTTGTACATCGGGACCTGCTTGTACGGCACACCCGCCGGGCGCCCCTCCTCGAGGAAGTAGCGCCGGAGCACCTCCGCGGATACCTCGGGCATCGGGAAGTCCGCCATCACCCGCCGCAGGTGCCCGCCGATGTCACCATCCTGGAGACGCCGGACGAAGAGGGAATCGAGCGCGGTACCGGAGACCACGCCGAGCTGCCCCCGCAGGGAAACGGCGCGCGCCAACATCCAGTCCGAAACGCCGATCCCCATGCCACCCTGGATGATCATGGGGTGCGCGAAAGCTCCGGGCATGGGACTCCAAAGGTTGGAAGGGTTGAGGGAACGGCCCAATATAGAATGATCCGGCGCGGGAGTGCAAACGCCTACCATCCCGCTTTGCAAAGGCTGGACCCTGGGCTGGCCCCCCGCGGCTGGCCGGTCTTCGCACGCTCCGCGCGCTCGGTCGCCTGCCGGTTCGTCGGACGCTCGGCGCGCGCCGTGGCCTGGCGGTTGCACTCCCGAGTCGTAGAGAGCTATTATCGCCTGCCGGGAGCACGCGCTACCAGTCATCGTTTGGCTGGACAGTCGGTTTTTACCCCGAAACCAGTTGAATCGGTCCATGGCCGCCGCTTTACCCCCAGCGACGCTCGAGGGCTGGTATGCCCTGCACCAGATGTTCGCCGTGGACTGGGCGAGGCTGGGAGCTGAGAGCGCCGATCGGCGCGAGGCGCTGCTGACGGAGGCGGCCGCCCACTTTTCCGCGGCGGCGAGCGACGCGGGCTGGAGCGCCGCTTTCCAGTTGGTCGGCGGCGGTGCGGACCTCCTCTTCGTGCACTTCCGTGAGTCGATCGACGAGATCGGCGGGGTCGAGACGGCACTTCGCCGCTCGCGATTGGCGGCGTACCTCCGGCTCGAGTACGACTATCTTTCGGTGACCGAAGCCGGGCTCTACCACCTGACCGCGGAGGTGGCCCGTGAGCACGAACCCGGCACGGAAGGGTACGACAAGGCGATTGCGGAGCGCTCCGCTCAGGAAGGCGCCAGCCACCAGGTCAAGAGCCGCCTCTACCCGCGTATCCCGGAGGAGATGCGGTACGTCAGCTTCTACCCCATGAGCAAGCGCCGGGTGGCGGGCGACAACTGGTACCTTCTGCCGATCGACGTGCGGAGCCAGCTGATGCGTGACCATGGGCTCACCGGGCGGCGCTATGCCGGCCGGATTCTCCAGGTGATCACCGGCTCGATCGGGCTGGACGACTGGGAGTGGGGTGTGACGCTGTTCGCGCGAGACCCGCTGGAATTCAAGAGGATCGTCACGGACATGCGTTTCGACGAGGTAAGCGCCCGGTATGGCGAGTTCGGGCGCTTTTTCACCGGCATCCGCCTGGAGGCGAGCGATTGGCAGAATCTATTCGCACCCTGACCAAGCCGGCGGGTGAGCGGCGGCGGAAGCTGTGGGCCCGCAAGGTCTACCCCGTCGGCGACACCACGATCGGGTTCATAGCGGGCTGGGGACGTTTCGGCGGCTTCCTCGACGAGTTCTTCCGCGCGATTCCCGACGTCGGGACGTGGGGGCCGCTGCTGATCATGCACATGCGGCGGCTCGGCGTCGACTCCCTCCCGATCGCGCTCTTCCTCACCGGCTTCACCGGTATCGTCCTCGCGCTGCAGGCGTCCTATACGTTCACCGGCGCCATCCCGCTGATGTTCGTGGGCGTGCTGGTGGGCAAGACGATGATCCTGGAGATGGGGCCGGTGCTCACCGGGCTGGCGCTGTCGGGCCGGGTCGGCGCGAACATCGCCGCACAGCTGGGGACGATGCGCGTCTCCGAGCAGATCGACGCGCTGGAGACGCTGGCTTACAACCCGGTCGCGTACCTGGTCGTGCCGCGCGTGCTCGCGGGAACGCTGATGTTCCCGGTGATCGTCGTGTTCTCCAACGCCATCGGGATCGCGGCGGGGTGGATCACGGCGATGCAGCTGCTTAACATGTCGAGTGAGACGTTCGTGGCCGGGCTGCGCCTCTACTACGAGCCTTTCGACCTGGCCTATTCACTCATCAAGACGACGTCATTCGGCTTCGTGATCACCCTGGTCGGCTGCTTCCAGGGATTCACGACGGAGGGCGGCGCTGAAGGCGTCGGCGCCGCGACCACCCGGGCGGTGGTCATCTCCAGCATGCTCGTGCTGGTGCTGGATGCCCTCTGGGCGGTGATTCTCCTGCAATGATCCAGCTCCAGGACGTCCACAAGGCCTTCGGGCCGAAGCAGGTCCTGCGCGGGTTCAGCCTCCACGTGGAGGAGGGGAAGACCACGTCCCTGGTGGGCTTCTCGGGCGCGGGGAAGTCCGTCACGCTCAAGCACATCGTCGGGCTGATCTCGCCGGATTCGGGGACGGTGCAGGTGGACGAGGAGTCGATCCCCGACATGTCGCGCGAGCAGCTGTACGAGATGCGCCGCAAGGTCGGCTACGTGTTCCAGTTCGCGGCGCTCTTCGACTCGATGACCATCGCCGAAAACCTGGCGATGGGGTTGATCAAGAAGGGCGGGTTCACGGAGGCGCAGATCAAGGAGCGCGTCAGCGACTCACTCGGGCTGGTGAACCTGGACGGATTCGAGCGGCGATATCCCGCCGAGCTTTCCGGTGGACAGCGCAAGCGTGCCGGGCTGGCGCGGGCGATTGCCTTCCGACCGAAGTACCTGCTCTACGACGAGCCGACGAGCGGCCTGGATCCGGTCACCACCGCGGTGATCGACGAGCTGATCCTGAAGATGAAACAGGAGCTCGGCGTTACCAGCCTGGTCATCACGCACGACATGCAGAGCGCGTATCGGGTCAGCGACCGCATCGCCATGCTCTTCGAGGGGCGAGTGCTGGAGGAGGGGACTCCCGACGAGATCCGCAACTCGCAAACGAAGGTGGTACGCGGCTTCGTCGAGGGTAAGCCGGAGCTGGTGGAAGAGGGGACGGGGAAACCGTGAGAAACGACCGTAGCCCAGAGACGCACCGGAGGAATGAATGAAGCTCAAAAACGAAGTGACGGTGGGTCTGGTCGTGCTCGGCTCGATTCTCCTCCTGCTGGTGGCCGCCTTCTGGCTGAGCGGCAAGCCGTTCGGCCAATCGCAGGTGGAGCGGGTCGCGATCTTCCGGGAGGTCGGGGAGCTGAAGGAGGGGAACCCGGTGAAGTCGCGCGGCGTTCAGGTGGGCCGGGTGACGAAGATCGAGCTCTCCGCCGAAGGCGAGGGCGTGCTCGTGCGCATGGACATCGACCCGAACCTGGTGTTTCCGCCGCAGCCGGCGGTGGTGCTGGCGCCGGCCTCGCTGTTCGGCGACTGGCAGGCCAGCATCATCTCGATGCCCACGCAGCCGGACCTGGAGTTCACCAGGGCCACCGCGCGCGGGATTCTCCCCGGCTCGAGCCTTCCGGACATCACGCAGCTCACTGCCGTCGGAGCGCGCATCGCGGACGATCTCGAGACGCTGTCCGCGCGCGTGCAGCTCGCCTTCACGGAGGAGACGGCGCTGGACATCCGGCGCACGATCGAGAACGTGCAGGACATGAGCGAAACGATGACGGGCTTCGTCGAGCAGCAGACGCAGGCGTACGCCGGCGTTAGCCGGAACGTACTGACCGCCACGCAGAGCGTGACCCGCGTCGCCGGTCAGCTCGAGGCCAGCGTCCCCGCCATGATCGCGAACGCCCGATCGGCGAGCGAGAACCTGGAGCAGCTCAGCATCAGGCTCCAGAGCGCGACCGCGGGCGTACCCCAGATGCTGGCCCGCGCCGACACGACCCTCGCCAACTTCGGTCGCCTGGCCGCGACCGCCGACCAGGTCATGCGCACCGTGCAGCCCCAGGTCGCGGAAGTCGGCCCCACGCTGGTCGCGGCTCGGGAGGCGATGAACACTCTCCAGGTGACCATGACGCGCCTGCAGAGCGGCGACGGCACGCTCGGTCGACTGATCGACGACCCGGCCATGTACGAAGAGATGCAGGCGTCGATCGCCACCGTCCGCCGGCTCATGGCCGATATCCAGGCGAACCCGGAGCGGTACATCGGGGAGTTCAAGGTGTTCTGAAACAACAGTCGTCAGTCGCCAGTCGCCAACCCGCTCACGATGGCAACGGGCCTTGTCGAACGACTGAAGACTGCAGACTGAAGACTTTAATGCCTTTGATCGTCCAGAAGTACGGCGGCAGCTCAGTGGGCTCGCCGGAGCGGATCCGCGCGGTGGCGAAGCGGGTGGTCGAGGCGCGTGGGCGCGGCGACGACCTGGTGGTAGTGGTCTCGGCGATGGGGGATACGACGGACGATCTGCTGACCCTCGCGGAGCAGGTGGTGGGTGACGGCAGAGCGGCGGGGCGTCACCCGCGCGAGATCGACGTGCTGCTGAGCGCGGGTGAGCGGATCTCGATGGCGCTGCTGGCGATGGCCATCCGGGAGGCGGGCGGGTCCGCCGTTTCGCTGACGGGGAGCCAGGCGGCGATCATCACGGACGAGGCGCACACGGCCGCGCGGATCAAGGAAGTGCGCGCCGACCGGGTGAGGGAGACACTGGACCGCAGCGACGTCGCGATCGTAGCCGGATTCCAGGGCGTGAGCCGGCAGCGGGAGATCACGACGCTCGGCCGAGGCGGGTCGGACACGACGGCGGTGGCGCTGGCGGTCGCGCTGGAGGCC
>JAHWJV010000067.1 GCA_019348265.1 Gemmatimonadota bacterium | reverse complement strand
ATCGGCGCGGCGATCGCATGCCATTTCGCGGTCAACGTCCTGCATTTCACCCTGTTGACCTACCCGGCGCTCGCGAGCGCCCTTCGCTGATCTCAACATGATCCAGAGTCTCTGCGTCTTCTGCGGCTCGAGCACCGGGCGCGACGAGAGGTACGCGGGCGCGGCCCGCGACCTGGGGCAACTGCTCGCGGCCGAGGGTATACGCCTGGTCTATGGCGGTGGGCGCGTGGGCCTCATGGGGGTGGTGGCGGACGCGGTGCTCGCCGCCGGGGGGACGGTCACGGGGGTGATCCCCCGCCCACTCTGGGCTCGAGAGGTTGGCCACACCGGCCTGAGCGAGCTCCACATCGTGGAGACGATGCACGAGCGGAAGGCCCGCATGGTGGAGCTGTCCGACGGATTCGTGGCGCTGCCGGGTGGGATGGGAACGCTGGACGAGCTGTTCGAGGTATGGACCTGGGCGCAGCTCGGCATCCACGCGAAGCCGTTCGGCGTGGTGAACGTAGGCGGCTACTTCGACGCCCTTCTCGCCTTCCTCGACCATACCACGGGCGAGCAGTTCGTTCTTCCCCAGCACCGCGCGATGCTGATGGCCCATCCCACCCCGGCATTGCTCCTGGAGCTGCTACGGGCCTGGAAGCCGCCAGCCGTTCGGAGCTGGCTCGACCTCGATCGGACCTGACGCGGCCGGCGCGGGAGATCGTCACCCCGGCTTCGGGAGGCCTGCTGCCGGCGGCGAGTTGCGAGCCGGGCTCGAAGCACAAAGTTCACTTCCAGCGCGCCTCGAAGATACGAAAGCCGCGCTCCAGCTCCCGCTGGAGGGCGGCTTTCTGGCTTCGTCGGGTGAACGCGACGCAGCGGGCGCCGTCGAGGCCGCCGGCGGCCGGGGCGCAGTCGGGCACCGGGGTAAGGGCCGACAGGTCCATCCAGAGCGGCTCGCCCGAGATGAAGGCATGGGCGAGCGAGGTGCGCGCCATCTTCTTCAGGACCGGGTAGCCCAGCCCCTGGTCCCGCACGGCCCGCAGGTACTCCATCGTGATATCAGATCGCGCGACGCCCTCGTCGTCGGTGGAAAGCGCGACGGGAACGCCGGCGCCGAGATACACGCGCAGCGGGTGGTCCGACCCGCTGACGCCCAGGATCGCGTCATTGCTCGTCAGGTTGATCTCGACCATGACACCGCGCCTTGCCATCTCGGCCAGCAGCTCGTGCGGCCGGTCCTCGTACATGACCGCCACCCCGTGGCCGATGCGGCTCGCGCCAGCGATCTCCACCGCCTCCCGGACATGGAAGCGGAGCCCCTCGGGCGGAACGAGCCCCGCGGCCAGCTCCCCGGCGTGCAGGGAGAAGCGCACCTGCGGATAGAGCGGGCGCAGGAAGCCGATCATCGCCATCTGCCGCGAGTACTCCGCCATTGCGAGCGGGTTGTCCTCCGGCTGAACCAGGTTGAAGCCGACCACGCGCGGGTCCGCCTGGGCGAGGAGGAATCCTAGAAGAATCTGGGCGAAAACCTGCTCCGGCGGGTTGGCGCGGCTCACCTGGTACAACCAGCGGACGGTTACCCCGCAGCCTGGATCCGGGGTGCCCATGTCGCAGCGGAGCACCGTGTCGCGACGGGCCTGTATGCTATCGATCCGGGCGCGGGCGGCATCCGCGATCCGCTGTATCCCGGATGCGAGCAGCGTGTCCCGCATCAGGGCGAAATCGCCCTGCCAGCCGATGCTCTGCCCGAGCGTGCGCGCCGCGCGCCCGTCCATGGTCTGCATCAGCTCCATGTAGCTCACCCGGCCCGCCGCCGCGCGCGAGGACGCCTCCGCCAGCATGTCACCCGTACGGCGCGGCTGCGCGTCGAACCTCCTGAAAGTACCGAAGAACTGGTCGTGGCCGCTGATCCGCGCGTCGTTCCAGTTGCGCATGGAGAAGGCGTCGACGAGCGCAGCGTACAGCGTCGCGTCCGCCATCAGAGACGCCGCGCGTACGGTGTCCGGCGTCACGGTGCAGGGCGCGTTGATGATGCGAAGCTCGCGGCGGCTGACGCACCCGCCGTCCTCCGCAGCCCATCGCAGGAAGCTCTCGGCGTACACGGCGCCGGAAAGGTGGCTGTGCAGGTCCGCCCCCTTCGGCATCTCGCGCAGGAAGGCGACGAGCAGCGGCGTCTGACCGCGTGCCATTTCCATATAGCGCGCGGTGCGCTCTTCCGGCGCGAGATCCTGCGCGTCCGCGCCCGCCGGGAGGAGGGCGAGCAGAGCGAGCGTGATGAGCTGACGGATCCGATAGGTACGCACGGTGGAAGCCGGGTGTCGCTGGTTCGGGTGACCACAAGGCAGATCTCATCCATGCCGGCGCGGGAAGATAGAACCCTCGACCTGCACGGGAAACGGTGCTCGGCCGTAGCGGAGTGGCTCCATACGGAGGCGCCCGCTCCCGGATTCCCGGTGCGGGCGCAAAGCTCGGATGCAGCGTGTACCTCCGCCGCGGTCAGGGCGGGAGGGAGGTGTTGGGTGTTGAGTGTAGGCGGAGCGGTGAGGATCGCTACGGCTTGTCCGGTCGTTCGGTACGGTCCGGCGGAGCGATCCCCCGGATGGTCCTGCGGCGGCCGGCGCTTTGCTCGACGTAACGGATGCCCGCGAGAGTGATCGAGATGGCGAGCCCGGGATGGTAGACGCGGAGATAGCCTGCGTGCTCCAGCCAGACGAGGGTGTTCTGAAGCTCCTCTTCCCACACCCCCAGGTCGTGCGCGAACCCCCACGCCTCGATCCGACGCTCGGGATCGCCGTGGGATGCCTGAAGGAGCATGCGCAGCACCTCGTACCGCATCCGCTCCTGCCGGCGCCGGTACCCGTCCTTCTCAGAATCCCGACGCTCCGCAGCGCTCATCCAGTTCTGTTCCTTGGAGTTACGGCTCTTCCCCCCACCCCGTCCCCACGCACGCGGTCTCCTCCTTACCACAAGCGAGTTAATATGTTTCCCGCCATCGCGCCAGCATCTCTTGCATCCAGGGTGAAGGTCGGCGCCGAGCTGCTCGGATTCGCTCGCCGCGGGACCGTCTTTTGCCGACGACACCGCTCTTCTGAGTCGACCATCCCCTCTTCAGGAGGATCCGTGAACGATCCGCTCCGCTTCCATGAATGGCGCCCACATCCCTGGCACGGGCTTCCCGTCGGCCGCGAGCCGCCACACGCGCTGAACGCTTACGTCGAGATCACCCCGTTCGACCTGATCAAGTACGAGGTGGACAAGGAGTCCGGGTACCTCCGCGTGGACCGGCCGCAGCGAGGATCGAACCAGGCCCCCACCCTCTATGGATTCGTCCCGCGTACCTACTGCGGCGAGCGCGTTCGTCTCCTCTGCCCGGGCGCCGAGCTCGGGGACGGCGACCCGCTCGACATCTGCGTTGTGAGTGAACGACCGATCGACCACTCCGAGATCATCGTTCCGGCGCGGGTGGTCGGAGGGCTCCAGGTGCTCGACCGCGGCGAGGCGGACGACAAGATCATCGCGATCCTCGAGAACGACCTGATCTATGGCGCCTCTCGCGACGTGGCGGATCTGCCGGAGATCCTGGTCGAACGTCTGAGGCACTACTTCAGCACCTACAAGCTGATTCCGGGTGGGGACCCACAGATCGTGATCCAGGCGACGTACGGCTGCGACCATGCGGTCGCCGTAGTGGAAGCGGCGATGGCCGATTACGAGACGCTGCTGGCTGGGAGCTGAGCGGCGACCGCTTGCTGGGGTGCGGGTGGCGCACGCCGGCTCAGAGGCCGCGCAACGCGCGACTGAGCACACGGTCGAGGGCGGCGGCGAATGCCTGCTTCTCCCTCGCGCCATAGGGTCGGGCGCCGCCCGTCTCCACGCCGGATCCACGCAGCGAGTCCATGAAGTCGCGGACGGTGAGTCGCTCTCCGATGTTGTCGGCCGTGTACTCCTCGCCGCGAGGATCGATCACTCGCACCCCCTTCTCCACCAGTGTGGAGGCCAGGGGAATGTCGGCGGTCACGGCGACGTCGCCAGGGGTCGCCGTCTCCGCGATGTAGCGGTCGGCGACGTCGGGCCCGCCGGCGACCCGCACGGCGCTGACGAACGCATTGTCGAGCGGTGTCTGTAGCCGCTGGTTCGCGACGAGCACGGTTTCCATCTCGAGCCGCTTGGCCGCACGGAAAACGATCTCCTTCACGTCACGGGGCGCGGCATCGGCATCGATCCAGAGCCTTACAGGCATTTTCCCATCGTCGGAGGGTGGTCGGCGTGCGGGAAGATAGCGCGAGGATACTTCGCGCCGCACCCGCACCGACCATCGCCGGAGCGGCTCGACGCGGCGGCGCCTTGGGAGTAGGATGGTGACGTACGAGAGCCGCCCCTGGCCCCAGCAGCCGCCGATGCGTTCGATCGCGACGATAGGCTACGAAGCAGCGACGATGAGGACGTTTTTGGAAGCGCTCACCGCGGCTGGTGTGGAGCTGTTGGTCGACGTGCGCGCGGTGGCCAGCTCGCGGCGACCCGGGTTTGCGAAGACCAGGCTCGCCGCGACCCTGAACGAGGCCGGCATCGACTACCTGCATCTCCGCGGGCTCGGCACGCCGGCCGAGGGCCGAGCGGCGGCTCGTGCCGGCCGGCATGACGAGATGCGAGCCATCTTCCTCGAGAAGCTCGCCACACCGGAGGCACAACGAGAGCTCGAGACGCTCGCCGAGCTGATCAGATCGGGCCGCCGCGTCGCGCTGCTCTGCTTCGAGGCGAATCCGGAGCACTGCCACCGCACCGTGGTGGCGAACGCTCTCGTCTCCATGCTCCATACGGGAGTCGATCATCTGACCCCCGCGGGAGACTGACGCGAACCATGGTCGGCTACGTCGCCGGGCTTCAACCCCCGAAATCCTTTCGTGGCTCTGCGGCCTCCAGGCCGCCGAGCTGACAACCACCCGGAGGCCCAGATGATTCGTGTTCTCGCGATTCTAGCCGTGCTCGCCTGCGTCCCGAGCGCAGCCGCGGCGCAGATCAGCAAGCTTGAGCCCGTCCTGCGGACCGTGCACAAGGAGCTGAACCGGTACGAGGACCAGTTAGATCTCAGAGACATGACCCACGAGATCTGGACGGGGCAGCTGCGCAACGAGGAGAAGGTCAGCCTGACGGTACCGCTGGAGCCGGGCGAGGACTACGTGATCATGGGCGTGTGCGACGAATACTGCGACGACATCGACCTGCGGCTCTTTTCGGGGACCACGCTGGTCGACGAGGACGTGGAGGCGGACGACTACCCGGTCGTGCAGGTGAAACCGAACGCGGCGCGCTCGTATCGGCTGGAGGTCCTGATGGAGAGCTGCGATACCTCGCCGTGCCGCTACGGGGTGGCGATCTACGCGAAGTAGTCGGCTGGCGGGTTCCAGAGGGTGCCGTGATCCAGGGCTGCGAGCGAGGCTCGTCCGCATAGCGTCATAGCGAGCTCCAGCTCACGCCGGAGAATGTCGACGACGCGCTGGACGCCACCGGCACCCCCGGTGCCGAGCCCGTAGAGGTATGGCCGGCCGATGAGGACCGCGTCCGCGCCCAGCGCGATCGATTTGAGCACGTCGGTCCCCCGGCGGATCCCTCCGTCGACGAGCACCGGCAGACGTCCGGCGACGCCGGCGACCACCTCGGGCAGCGCCTCGATCGTCGCCGGAAGCGTGTCGAGGTTGCGCCCGCCGTGGTTCGAGACGATCACCCCCGCCGCGCCGGACTCGACGGCGAGCCGCGCATCGCTCCCGGTCAGAATCCCCTTGAGCAGCACCGGCATCGAGGACAGGGAGCGCAGCCATTCGACGTCCTTCCACGTGACCGCCACGCGCTCCGCAGTGAAGAGGTCGCGCCTGCCGTTGTTGAGGTCGTCGAGGTACGGCGTCAGGGCCCCCGCCGGCAGCCTGAAGCCGGACCGAGCCTGTCGGTTCCTCGCGCCCAGCACCGGGTTGTCGACGGTGAGACAGAGAGCGCGGCAGCCGGCTTCCTCCGCTGCGCGCACCAGCCGTGTCGTGAATTCCCGGTCCGACTGCACGTAGAGCTGGAACCAGAGCGGGGCCGTCGCCACGCGCGCGATCTCCTCCAGCGGCGCGGTCGTGGCGGTGCTCACCACGAAGGGCGCCCCCGCCGCTCCGGCACCCCGCGCGGTCGCCACCTCCCCTTCGGGATGGACCACGCTCTGATACGCCGTCGGGGCCAGCAGGATGGGGTGCGGCAGCTCGTCGCCCAACAGCGTGACTCGCATGTCCACTTGCGACGCGTCCTGCAGCACCGTCGGGCGTAGCTTGATGCGGTCGAATGCCTGCCGGTTCCAGCCGATCGTCAACTCGTCCGCTGCCCCACTGGCGACGTAGTCGTAAGCCATCGGCGAGAGGGTCTGCCGTGCCAGCTCCTCGATGTCCGGAAGGCTCAGCATCTTGTCCGCGTGCCCCGGCGGCGTGGGGCCCACGGGTGGGGTTCTGCTTCCGGATGGCGAACCGTCGGCCACGCTCAAGCTGACCTCCTGAATTGAAAATAGATCTCCGGGTGATCCCGCTCGTGGCGAGATTCGCCGCGACCCGAACAACGGGAGCCACGAAGATAGTGCGGGTCGGCGCGATGCACAGTGACTCCGCGATCGGGCGCTCGGAAGCCTTGGCCAGAGGATACTTGCTGCTCGCTTCCGCAGGGGGTAGCGTACATGCGTCACCCCCGCGATCCAGTCCTCGCGCACCACGATTCTGGAGTCCGGTTTGCCCAAAGAAGAGAGCGGCGGAAACGGCACGGCTGAGACGGTCCTGATCACCGGAGCGTCCTCTGGCATCGGTACGGAGCTGGCGCGCATCTTCGCGCGGGAGGGCTCCAATGTCGTGCTCGTCGCCCGGTCGGAGGCGAAGCTGGTCGAGCTCGCCGCCGATCTCATGGCGAAGCACGGAGTTCGTGCGATCCCGCTGCGCGCGGATCTGGCGGAGCTCGGGGCCGCACAGCAGATCTTCGAGCGGCTCCGGGCTGACGGCGAGCAGGTCGACGTGCTCGTCAACAATGCTGGGTTCGGGTTCCGGGGGGCGTTCGCCGAGATCGACGTCGCAGCCCAGCTCGACATGATCCAGGTCAACGTCACCGCACCGACACACCTGGCGCGCCTCTTCCTCCCGCCGATGCTGGCGCGCGGGCACGGCGGCATCCTCAACGTCGCCTCGGCCGCGGGGTTCCAGCCGGGCCCCTGGATGAACGTCTACTACGCGACCAAAGCGTACCTCCTCCACTTCTCGGAGGCGCTCGGGGAAGAGGTCGCCGGCACCGGCGTGCGAGTGTCCTGTCTCGCTCCGGGCCCGACCCACACCGGCTTCGGCGACCTCGCGGACATGGGGCCCACCCGCCTCTTCAAGCTCGGCGCGATGAGCGCGCAGAAGGTGGCGGAGGCGGGGTACCGCGGGCTGCGACGTGGCGACTCGCTGGTAGTTCCCGGCGCGCGCAATGCCGCGATCCCGTGGATGATCCGCATGGTCCCCCGGGTGGCTGGCCGAAGGATCGCCGGCTTCCTCAATCGCTGACGGTGGCCGGCTCGGCGTCACGCCCCCCGCTACCGTCATGGTGATCCGCTTCCTCGGCGTCCGACGTTGAGCGGGGTTGCAGGGGTGGCGGAGCGGCGCGCATCTTCTGCGGGTGACCGAGGTACGACCCAGGGCCGCGACGCTGGTCCGCAGCAGAGCGACGTATGGACACCTTGCCGGCGAACGCGATCAACCCCCACGCAGGGACGCACCCGATCACCGCGGACGCGGCGGAGCTGGAAGCGGCGCGCGTAGCGGCCGACCGGGCGGTGGAGGAGTTCCCGTATTTCCTGGAGCGCTTCGGTGAGCGCGCGCGGCTCTTCGGCGCGAGCGACGGTGCGTGGCTCGCTACGCTGCACGACCGGGAGGTGGACGAGATCGGGCGGGAGGTGCTGTGGCTGGGTTCGGTGCTGGCGTCACGCGGGATGCCGCGGCTACTGCTGGAGCGGCACCTGGAGGTCCTGCACGAGGAGCTGGAGCGGGCGGTCCCAGAGCGGGCCGCCTTCTACGCCGTCCTGCTCAACGGCGCGTCGACCCTGCGGCAGCAGCGGCTCAGTCGTCTCAGTGAGCACGATCTCCGCGAGCTGGACATCGCATTCGCGTCGCGCGTCGGGTCACGCTGGGCGGAGCGGCTTCCGCGCATGGGCGCGATCCTGGTCGCCGCCGTCGCCGACGAGGCGGGCGGGATCACGAGCGCGGTCGAGAAAGTGCTGGATTGGGCCGGAGACCGGGAGCACTTTCCCGCGCAGTGGTGCGATGCCGTCGAACGGACCGTCGCGGACGCGCGCGCGCGGGTGCGGCCGGGTTAGGCCGCCTCTTCGAGGCGCAGCTCCTCGCGGGTCAGCGCCCGGAAACCGAGAGACGACGCCTGCCAGAGCCCCCGCTCGCCCAGGTCCAGGACATCCCCTGTGCCGAGCGGACGCTCGGCACGGCCGTGCGGACGTAGCTCCGCGGTGTGCCGGAGCCAGAGGCGCTCCAGCACCTCCTCCGTGTCGTCGGCCTCACCCACAGGAATGGAGCCGGCGTAGATGAGCGCGAACTCGGGGTTCGCGGCGCCCCCACCCTGATAGTGGAAGAGGCCGCCAATCGGCTGAAAGTAGCGATAGCGTAGCAGCATTGCCGGTCGGGGAGTGGTGCGGATGGATGCGGTCGTTCCCAGAGTATCGGCTCCGTCGGCGGAATTTCACCTCCTGCTCGGAAATATCTGGTCGGCGATCCCTCCCCTGATGGACAGTGAGGCTCCGATGCGGTCTTTACTTACAGGTCGTACAAGGCTGGCCACGGCCGCGCTGCTTTGGGGGTGCTCGAGTGCGGAGCCGCCGGCGGAAACGGAGCTTGCGGGGCAGTGGGTGAGCACCTTCAGCTCGGAGGTCGTGGGGCTGGATCTGGACCAGGCGGGGAGCCGCATCACCGGCCGGGCGGAGCTTGCGCCCGATGGTACCCGCGCAGCTTACCAGGTGAAAGGCATTCTGCGAGGAGCGGATTTCACGCTATCGCTGGTGCCGCAGGGCGGGGGCGACGCGGTCGCCGTGAGCGGGGCTATCCGGTCCGACACGTTGAAGATCCGCATCGACGGCGGCGGTTATCACGATCGGTTCGTTCCCCTGGTGCGGTCCGACTGACGCTCGAGCGCGTCAGCCGGACCGAAGGCTGGTCAGAAGGAGGAAAACAGCGTCCGATCGAGCTTCGTGGGGTCTCCCACCACCACGAATCTCCCCTCCCGGAGGTACCGCCACCGCCGGCGCTGCACCCTACAGCCCCAGGATCGACGGCCCCTGCTCGAAGATGATGTCGACCGGGATGCCACGGCTCGATAGGCGGTCGAGGTCCGCCTGGAGCGGGGGGGCGATGGTGCCGTACTGGCCCATGAACTGCCCAACGCCGGTGTAGTCTCCCGTGCCCTGCAGCCGGAGGATGCGCTCGGAGAGGAGCGCAACGGCCGCCTGCATCTGGGGGAGGTCGACGCGGTACTTGCCGGCCGCGTCGCGCGTGAAGGCCCCCTGCTCGCGGAAGAAGTTGAAGGTGGCCATGTTGGCCTGCGCATGCGCACTGGAAGCCCCGAAGCGGACCGTCCGGAAAATACCGGCGAGGAAGGTGACGTAGTTGTCCATCAGCTCCTCGCGCGGCAGCTCGCCGCGCTCGGTGAGCTGGCCGATCATGAAGAGGCCGAGAACGTCCGCCTTCTCCTCCTCGAGCCCCCCGCCGCGCTCCTTGAGCGCCTCCCGCACCGTGCCGCGGTCGAAGACGGTATTCTTGATGCCGAGCCCGTGCGCGACCTCGTGGAACATGGTGTTCTCGAAGAAGGCGTCGAACGTCACGTCGCCCAGCTGATCGGGGGCGATCAGCTCGCGAGCGATCGGCAGGAGAATGCGATCGAACTTCGCGCGGACGGCGTTCTTGATCTGCAGCCGTCGAGTCCCCCGTTCCAGCTGGACCGTCTCGTCGTTCGGAAGGTTGATCGCGATGGTCTTCGACCCCGCGTTGGCGTCGCCCCCATAGTAGACGGCGTCGTAGGCGTTCAGGTCCGAGCTGGTGCCGGGCGTTTCACGCTTGAACTCGGCCGGGACGGGGAGCGCCTGCTGCAGGAACGGAAGCATGGCGACGTAGCGCTCGAGGCGACCGCTCCACTCGCGGTCCTTGATCAGGACGAAAGCCTCGTTGGCGGCCTTGAAGCCGAACAGCGCGTCCTCGTACGTCTCGATCGGCCCGATCACGACGTCGATCGAGTTGTTCTTCATGTCCATCCAGGCGAGATCGCTGGCGCGGTACTGGTCGTTCTGAAGCGCGTCGGCACGAAGGGTGAGGTAGCGCCTGAGCCCGCGATCGTCGGCGAGCTCCGCCGCCTGCCGGAGGCGGGCCGCGGCCCACTCGTTCTGGCGGCGAAAGGCGACGTGATAGGGGATCGCGGTGAGCCTGCCGGCTTGATCCCGCCGCACCAGCGTGTAGAGGCTGCGCAGCGAGTCCGCGCGGGCGCCGCCGGAGGCGATCTCGCGCTCCATCTCCGCGCGGGTGACGTCCCTCGGGTAGAAGTTGGACCCCGCGGGTTTCGGACCGACGCCGGGCAGGAAGGGCTCGTTACCCGCCAGACGGTCCCACGGGCCATAGTTGATCAGCGCGAACTGCTCGGTCGCCGGGTCCTCGATGTCATCCAGGAGCTGCTGTCGGTCCCCATACGCCTGGATCCAGAAGATCTCGTCCATCGCCACCGCAGCGTCGATCAGCAGCGCGATCATTCGGCGCTCGTTGTCCGTGAGCTGCGACAGGTCCGCGGTGAGCCGGACTGGAGTATACTTCGCGAGTCGGGTGGCGATTACCGGAGGCCCGGGTGGGACGGCGGCGATCGGGGCCGGTGCGGGCGCCGGAGCCTGTTGCTTCGGCGCGGCGGCGGCCGGAGCTGGTGCAGGCTGCCGAACGTGTTCCCGACCGCCTGCTGCCGTTCGGCGAGGGACAGGAGGAAGACGACGGCGCGGTCGTGGTCACGAGCATCGAGCGGACGCCCGACGGGCTCGCCGGTACGATCGACCTGATGGGCACGGAGCTGGAGTTCTCGGTCCCCCTGCACGGCATGCACCAGGCGCGCAACCTGGCCGCCGCGGCCGCCGCGCTCGTGGCGATCCGGGGGTCCGCGACGCTGCTCGAGCACGATGCGCTGCAGCTGGACGCCGCCTCGAGCGTGCACCACCTGACAGCCGGCCGCGGCGACCGCATCCGGCTGCAGGACGCGGGGCTCGTGATCGCCGACGCCTACAACGCGAACCCCGAGTCGATGCGCGCA
>JAHWJV010000066.1 GCA_019348265.1 Gemmatimonadota bacterium | reverse complement strand
TCGCCGGACCAGGAAGCGCCGCCTCCCGCTCCAGCTTCCGCGCCTCCATTCCCGCGAGCACCTGTTCGATCTCGGCGTTGACGCCGCCTTCGCCCATGCCTTGCCAGCCGAGCTCGCCGTCCTTGAAGGGGATGAAATCGTCGAACGTCACGCCGCTTTCCAGCTCCCCCGCGAACCGGATGTCGTCGGGATCGAGGCGGATGAAGTCGGTGTCGGTGTCCTCCACCTGCACGTCGAAGCGGTCGGAAGGGCAATCCTGCCGGTCCGGATCGAGCGCGCGGCGGCGCTCGCCGCGGACGCGCTGGGGACTAATGGCTGAGCGCGTACACGACGAGGTTGACCCCGAGCTGGTACGCGAACGTGGAGTATTTCAGCGGGTAGTCGGGCTGCTCCGCCCACTCCCAGGCGTCGCCCAGGTCGGTGTTCCAGTTGATGGCGGCCATCAGCCGCCCGCGAGAGTCGAAGATCCCGCGGCAGTACGCGACGTTACCGTCCTGCTCCGCGGTGCGGCCGAGGCGGGCGTTGCCAAGGTTGGGGACCTGGAGGATCTCGTCGATGTCGTAGAAGGCGGAGAACACCGGATGGTCGCGGGGTATGTCGACGATGGAGTACTCGGGGAAGACGCGCCGCATCTGGTCCTCGAAGCTCGCCCATTCGTAGCTCCCCCAGAAGTCGTCCACCACGAGGAACCCGCCCGCGAGGAGGTATTCGCGCAGCCCCTTCACCTCCGCGTCCGTCAGGTCCATGTACCCGACTTCGACGGCGTAGATGAGCGGATACTTCCGCAGCGCAGGGTCATCGAGGCGCACCGCGTTTTCCGCGGGTGAGGCGTCGAGGTTCGTGAGCCTGCGCAGCACCGTCAGGAACTGCCGATCCCCTTTGGGATAGTCGGTCGCCCAGCCGCAGAAACCGGCGCCGCAGGTGTGATCCACCGCCCAACCGCCCCGCGGGTCGGTCACCCCCACCCGTCCGCCACGGCCGCCAAACCGCCCGCCGGTGCCGCTGTAGGCAGCGCGAGTGAAGTAAAAGCTCCGCGCGGGCTCCGAGCCGTCGTCCGCAAAAGCGGCCGCCGGCTCGACGCGCGCACCTTCCGCCGCAGGACGTGGCGGGCCGGCATCGCCGCCACTGCCGAGGCCCGCGACGCTGGTGAGGACGGCGGCTCTGAGTAGATACGCTCGCAGCACGACAGCCGAACCTGTCTCGAGTAACCACCACTCTCGACCGTGAAGCGGTCGATCGGGTACAGGCGAGGGCAACGGCCGCGTGGCCGCCTCACCGCATCACCAGATGCAAAAAAGACCGCAGCGTCCGCGCGCCGGCGGGTTCGCACCGCCGGCCGGCGGGAGTGCAGGCGAACGGCAGCTCGGTGGGCGGTTCTGGACCATGGTCGCCTGGAGCATGGCGACGCGAGGCGATTCCGGCAACCGCGCGCTGGGCTCCCTTTCCGAACGCGACGGGCCCCCAGGGAAACACGCGGCCGCGAACCAGGGTATAGGGTCCACGCCGCGGGGAGCGCCCTCCCCGCACCTTCGCTCCAGCGTCCCTGAGGGTGGGCGACCATCCGGGGGAGTTGGAGCTTTTCAGTACGACGTGTAGCGAACCTTCCCAATGAATAGCAGCTCTTCCGGGGCCCCAGCGCCTCGTGATCTGAACGGCGTCCCGCTTGCGGAGCGAGTCAGTGCGGCGATCGAGCTCCTGGAGTGGATCGTGGACGACCGGGCCGTGCTGTTGAGCGTCGAAGTGGAGGAACGTAACCGGCTGCTGCGCGCGGCCGGTCAGGTCTCCCGTCCGGATGCGATCGCGCGGCGCCGCCTGCTGCAGGTGTCGAAGCGCGAGCGAAAGGCGGCGCAGGTACACCAGGCCGAGCGCGTGCTGGCCGAGACGGGCATCCGAAAGTTGCGCAGGGCGGACGTGTTCACCACTCCCAATCTCTTCGCGCCGAAGGATTTCCAGCAGGAGGACGTGACGGAGGGTGCGGACTGGAAGGAGACCGCGGAGACGCAGAACTGCTACATCTGCAAGCAGGACTTCACCACGCTGCACCACTTCTACGATCAGCTCTGCCTTCCGTGCGCGGAGCTGAACTATCGAAAGCGCTCTGAAACGGCTGACCTGAGCGGCAGGGTGGCGCTGCTAACGGGGGGTCGCGTAAAGATCGGGTACCAGGCGGGAATCAAGCTGCTGCGGGCCGGAGCGGAGCTCATCGTCACGACCCGCTTCCCGCGCGATTCGGCCGCCCGATATGCGCAGGAGCCGGACTTCGGCGAGTGGGGCCACCGCCTGAAGATCTACGGCCTGGACCTGAGGCACACGCCGAGCGTGGAGGCGTTCTGCTCGGAGATGCTCGCGACGCACGATCGCCTCGACTTCATCATCAACAACGCCTGTCAAACGGTGCGGCGGCCACCGGATTTTTACGAGCACATGATGGCCGGGGAGCGGACGCCGCTACGCGAGCTGCCGGAGATCATGCGGGCGCTAATCGGCGCCTACGAGGGCTCGCGCACCGATCTGATGAGGCTGGGCGGCGGATCGGCGGAGGCGATCATGGAAGCGGTGGACCCGCGGGACTCCCCCATCGCGGGCCTCACGCATGCCGCCGAGCTTTCGCAGGTCCCGCTGCTCCCGGACGATCAGCCGGGGCAGCGAAATCTCTTCCCCAGCGGGAAGCTCGATCAGGACCTGCAGCAGGTAGACCTTCGCGGCGTGAACTCCTGGCGGATGATGATGGCCGAAGTACCCTCCGTCGAGCTGCTCGAAGTGCACCTGGTGAACGCGATCGCACCCTTCATCATCAATGCGAGGCTCAAGCCGCTGATGGAGCGAACGCCGGAACGCGACAAGCACATCGTCAACGTCTCCGCGGTCGAGGGCCAGTTCTACCGGCGGTTCAAGACGGCGCGCCATCCGCACACCAACATGGCGAAGGCCGCGCTCAACATGATGACTCGAACCTCCGCCGCCGACTACTACCACTCCGGTATCCATATGAACAGCGTGGACACCGGATGGGTGACGGATGAGGATCCGGCGGAGCTGTCGGCCCGGAAGGTGGTGGAGCACCGCTTCCACCCGCCGCTGGACATCGTCGACGGCGCCGCCCGGATCGTCGATCCGATCATCGACGGCTTCAACACCGGCCAGCATCTCTGGGGTAACTTCCTGAAGGACTACAAGCCGACGGACTGGTAGGGGTCGCCCACGATGGTGCCCACCGCCGCTCCGCGGCCGCGGGCACTGGGCGTCTGCGCATCCGGCGAAGCGCCGAGGCCGGGCTGGTAAACCCGTAGCTTATTTGCTCGCTGCCCGTTACACTGAAGGAACGCCGCTGCGGGATCGTTCGTGGCCGCACTCCCCTCGCGCGAAAGCCCGCATGAGCACGTTCCGCCCGTCCCCTGCCCCGCCGTCCGCGCCCGCCGTCCGACCTCACTTCGCGTTTCTCGCCGAGACCAGCCGCTGCCTGGCCAACTCGCTGGACTTCGAGACCACGCTCGCGACCGGCGCGGGGCTCGCGCTGCCGCACTTTGGCACCTGGTGCATGGTCGACGTGGTGGAGGCCGACGACGCGATCCGGCGCGTGGCCATCATCCATCCCGATGTGGAGAAGCAGGTTCTCGCCCGCGAGTTCTACGACGCGCATCCGCCGGGTCGTGAGGATCCGATCGGGGCGGCCCGGGTGATCCGCACGACCGAATCCGAGTTCGTGCTCGCCTGCGACGACGTGCTGGAGGGGATCGCGGAGGTTGAGCACCGTTCGCTCCTGGAGAAGCTCGGCGCCCAGTCCTTCCTGATGGTACCGATGACCGCGCGAGGGCGGACGCTCGGCGCAATCACTTTCGTCTCCGACGAGCGCCGCCGGTACGACGACAGTGATCTGCTGCTGGCCGAGGACCTCGGGCGCCGGTGCGGAATGGCGATCGACAACGCCCGGCTCTATGCCGCGTCGGAAGAGGGGCGGCGGCTCGCGGAGAAAGCTCGAGCGGCCGCCACCCTCACCGCGCGCCGCGCGGGAGAGCTGCTGGACGAGGCCAACCTGGCCCGCCATGAGGCGGCGGTGGCGAACAGCGCGAAAACCACCTTCCTGGGCACGATCTCGCACGAGTTCCGGACTCCGCTAACCGCGGTGCAGGGATTCGCCGACCTGCTCGCCGACGAGGCCAGCGGGCCGCTGAACGACGCGCAGCGCCATCAGGTGGACCGAATCCGCACCGCGAGCGATCACCTGCTGAAGTTGATCGAGGAAATCCTCGCCTTCTCCGGCCAGCAGTCCGGGCGCTTCGAGCTGCGTGTCCAGCAGGTGGACGTCGCCCGGCTGGTACGCGACGCGGCGGAGCTGGTCGAGCCGTTAGCGGTGGCTAAGGGGCTGCAGTTCCCGGTCAACATCCCCGATGGACCGGTTCCGTTCTGGACCGACCCGGGCAAGGTGCGACAGATCATCCTCAACCTCGCTGCGAACGCGGTGAAGTTCACTGAGACGGGCGAGCTCCGGCTGGACCTCGAGCTCGCGGGCAGCTCCGTCCTCGTGCGGTTGGGCGACACCGGGATGGGGATCGCGCCCGAGCACGCGCAGAACGTCTTCGAGGCGTTCTGGCAGGCTGACCAGTCGGAGATGCGGGCGGGCGGAACCGGGCTCGGCCTGGCCGTCACGCGTCAGCTCGCCGGGCTGTTGGGCGGTGAGGTGACACTGCAGAGCGAGCCCGGGGTCGGGAGCGTCTTCACCGTGCGGCTCCCCTTCCTGTCGGCGCCGGAAGCCAGCGTCCCGACGGAATCCACTCAGTCGTCTCCGCACGAACAGAGGGTGAAAGGGCGGCGGCAGACCACGCGGCGCGGAGGGCTCGGCCAGCCCTCCTCGGAGGAGGGCACCGGCGGCTGCACCCCGGTCACGATCGGCGGTGGGAGCTGAGGGGGCGCGTTCCCCCCGGGTCGGCTGCCCCGGACCACGAGATCGTCGGCGCCACGGAGGGCTCCTGGAGCGCGCTCCGAAGCCGTTGAGCGACGAGGCCCAGGTCAACGCCAGGCTGTGCCGTTCGGAAACGCGTACTCCTGGAGAGACGCAGGCTTCATCGTGATGCTGTATCCCGCGTCCGTGGGCGGAAGATAGCGTCCGTCTCGGATAACGACGGGGTGAAGGAAGTGCTCGTGCAGGTGGTCCACGTACTCGACGATGCGGTCTTCCAGCGTCCCGCTCACGCAGATGTAGTCGAAGATCGATAGGTGCTGGACGTACTCGCAGAGCCCGACGCCGCCGGCATGTGGGCACACCGGGATCCGGAACTTCGCCGCCAGGAGCAGAACGGCGAGCACCTCGTTGACCCCGCCGAGCCGACAGCTATCGATCTGACAGAAGCGGATCGCGCCCGCCTGCATGAGCTGCTTGAAGACGACGCGGTTCTGGCAGTGCTCCCCGGTGGCGACTCCGATGGGGGCCACGGCGCGGGCGATGGCGGCGTGACCGAGCACGTCGTCGGGGCTGGTGGGCTCCTCGATCCACCAGGGGTCGAATCGCGCCAGCTCGCGCATGCTGGCGATCGCCTCGCCCACTCCCCAGACCTGGTTCGCATCCAGCATCAGCTTCCGCTCGGGCCCGATCTCCTCGCGGACGATGGCTGCGCGGCGGAGGTCGTCCTCCAGGTCGCGGCCGACCTTGATCTTGAAGTGGGACCATCCCTCCGCGACCCCCTCGCGGCAGAGGTGCCGGATCTTCTCATCCGGGTAGCCGAGCCAACCGGCGGAGGTGGTGTACGCGGGATATCCGCGCGCGACCATTTCCGCCTCGCGCTCCGCGCGGCTCGGCGCCAGCGTCGTCAGCAGCTCGACCGCCTCCGCGGGCGTGAGGGCGTCGTCGATGTAGCGGAAATCGACGCATGCCACCAGCTCCTCCGGCGTCATGTCAGACAGCAGCTTCCAGAGCGGCTTCCCCTCGGACTTCGCGTAGAGATCCCAAACGGCGTTCACGACGGCGGCAGTCGCCAGGTGGATGACCCCCTTTTCCGGGCCAACCCAGCGGAGCTGCGAGTCGCCGGTAATTCGGCCCCAGAACCCCGCCATGTCCGCGGCGATGGTCTCAAGGGTGAGGCCGAGAACCAGCGGCTCCAGCGCACGGACGGCCGCGACACACAGCTCGTTTCCGCGCCCGATCGTGAAGGTGAGCCCATGACCCTCGAGGGCCCGTGGGTGGTCCGTGCCCAGGACCACGTAGGCAGCCGAGTAGTCGGGGTCCGGGTTCATGGCGTCGGACCCGTCCAGCGCCCGTGACGTCGGGAAGCGGATGTCGTGGGCCTGCAGGCTGGTGATCGTCGTCGGCATGGAGGCGGCGGTAAGAGCTCAGAGCTGGTAGAACCGGGTGGCGTTGCCGTGATAGAACGCCTGCGTCTCGTCGGCGCTCCAGGCGCCGGTCAGGCGCCGCGTGAACTCATACCACCCCCTGTAATTCCCCGCCAGGGTGAGCACGGGCCAGTCGCTTCCGTACAGCAACCGGTCCGGTCCGAAGCTCCTCACCACGTGCTCAGCGAAAGGGAGGAGATCGTCGTCGCGCCAGGCGAAGGGCTCCGCTTCCGTGAGCAGACCCGAGACCTTGCACCAGACGTGATCCTGCGACGCGATCTCCGCCAGACCGGCCGCCCATCCGGGCGCGTTGCCCCCGCGGATCGGCGGCTTGCCGCAGTGGTCGAGCACGAGTCGGGTGTCCGGGCAGCGGCGGCACAACTCCGCCACTTCCACGAGCTGGTCGTGTGTCGCGCACAGGTCGAAGGTTAGCCCGCGGCGACCCGCCTCACGCACTCCGTTCACGAACGCCGGCTGAAGCGCGAACCCTGGCGGCTGCCCCTGGATGTTCTGCCTGATCCCCTTCACCCGCGCATGTGCCGCCAGTGAGTCGAGGCGGCCGCGGAGCGTGTCCGGCTCGGTCAAATCCGCGAACGCCACGATCCCGACGACCTCTGGAAGAGCTTCGGCGAAGCGGACCTCCTCCAGGAACAGGTCGGGCCGAGGGTTCGCCTCCACGAAGACGGCGTGCCGCACTTCCGACCGGGCGGATGCGAGGCGGAAGTCCGGCGGGAGAAACGGCCGTCTGAGCGCGGGAAGGGCTTCGAGCCACGGGTACTCGAGCATGCCCGGATTCCAGAAATGCACGTGCGAGTCGAGCGCGTCCGCGAGCATCGGGCGGGAAGTTAACGTTGCTGAAGCGACGGGAGAGTGAAGAGGGTCGACCACCCGCGCTGCCCGGCGCGAGCTCGACGGGAATTCAGTTCTCCAGCGACTTCGGAACCAGCACCGACAACACCGTGTGCATCTCCCCCATGAGCGCCTGGTGCTCGGCGACCTGTCGCCTCAGCATCTCGAGCTCCTCGCGGTCGCGCTCCGCCAGGACGCGCGCCTCCTCCGCCAGGAGGCGCGCGCCCTCCGAGATCGAGCGATAGGACTCCGCCGCCGCGCGATCCTGCTCCGCGAGATTGCGGGCTAGCTCCGCCGCCGTGCGCTGTCGCTCCGCCGACACCACCGCCTGACCGTCGACCTGCCGCTGTTCCGCGACAGCGAGCCGCGACTCGAGCGCGGCGACGAGGTGCTCGAGGGTCGCGACCCGGCGGAGAAGCTGTTCGGTCGCTCGGGCGCTCTCGTTGACCCGGTTCACGCGACGACTCTCCGCCGCTCTGGGCAGGTGCGCGCCGCGCCACGCCAGTTCACGGCCACCAGGCAGCTCATGGCTGCGCGCGCGGCGGAAGCGGGGACAGGTTCGCCGGGGGCCCTCCGGCCGGCGCGCCCTCCCGGGTGATGCGCCAGATGGCGCCGGTGCCGGGGAACGGCCGCGGGAACGGCGCCGGTCCCGCAAGATTCACGGTGAACGCGCCGAGATCGGCCACGTAGAGCGCGTTCCCATCCGGCGAAAAGCGGACGTCCATCGGGTGCTTCGGTCCGGCGGTGGCGATGAACTCACTCCCGGCAGGTCCCAGTGCGTTCTCGCGCGTCGCGAAGAACGGCTCCGCCTGGCCGGTCGCGGGATCGACCCGGACGACCTGCTGGCGCGCCTGGGGCTCGAGCCGGTCGCCCGGACCCCCTACCGGCGCCTGTCCGGCGGGCAGCAGCAGCGCGTCGCGCTCACCCGGGCGCTTATCAACGACCCCGTCGTCATCCTCGCCGACGAGCCGACCGGAAACCTGGACGAGTGGTCGGCGCGTGGCGTCTTCGAGCTCTTCCGCGACATCAACGCTTCGGGGATGACCGTGGTGATGGCCACTCACGACCTCGACCTGGTGCGAGCCAACCCGTCCTTCCGGGTGATCGAGATGAGCCACGGCGAGGTGGTGTACGACTCCGGCGCGGCGGTCGAGAAGGAGGTTGCGAGCTGATGCCATATTCGCTTCGCGAGGCGTTCTCGGCGTTTCGCCGGACCCCGCTTCTCGCCCTCCTCTCCGTCGTCGCAATCAGCCTCAGCCTCTTCGTCGTCGGCCTCTTCGCCCTTACCGCCTTCAACATTCGGCGGCAGATCGAGCGGATCGAGGAGCGAGTGGAGGTGATCGCCTATTTACGCGACGACGCGACGATCGAGCAGGTTCAGCTCGCCGGGCTCGAGCTGCAGGGGATGCCGGAGGTGCTGCGCATCGACTACGTCTCGCGCGAAGACGCGCTCGCGTCCGCGGTTCAGGAGCTCAAGGAGTTCCGCGAGGTCTTCTCCGACCTGGAGGTGAACCCGCTCCCCGCCTCCCTGCAGATTCGCCTGCGATCCGGTCGCCGCGCCCCGGCCGACCTGGAGCGCGTCGCCGCGCGACTCACGGCCTACGAGTTCGTGGAGGACGTCAGCTTCGGCCGCGATTGGGTGGGGAAGATCGTCTCGCTGCGCCAGATCGCCGGCGGCGCCACCGCCATCATCGGAGGCGCATTCGCCGCCGTCGCGGGGATCATCATCGCGACCGCGGTTCGCATCTCGGTATTCGCGCGCAGGGAGGAGATCCAGATCATGCGGCTGGTGGGCGCGACGGACGGGTTCATCCAGCGACCCTTCCTCTTCGAAGGGTTACTGGCTGGCTCCGTAGGCGGCCTGCTCGCCGCGGGGCTCACCTTCGCCGCCTTCCGGGTGGTGAGCCTCACGCTCTTCGAGCTGGAGTGGCTTCCGCCGACCTGGGCCCTGATCGGCGTCGCGGCTGGGGCGCTGTACGGGCTTCTCTCCAGCGCCGTGGCGATCCGAATGCACCTGCGGGCTGTATGAAGTCGGAGAACAAGTTCAAAGTTCAAGGTTCGAAGTTCAAAGTGGGGGGCACCTTCCTCTACATTGCACTGTGGACTTTGAACCCTGAACTCGGCGCTGTCACCGCCTTCGCTCAGACGCCGACTCAGCGCCGCCTGGAGCAGATCCGGCAGGAGCGTGGTGCTCTGACCACCGAGGCGAAGGAGATGGAGGCGCGGGCGCGGGCGCTTACCAGCGACATGCGCAGCGTCGATCGGCAGGTCGGCAGCTCGGCCGCGGCGCTGGACGCGCTGCGCGACCAGGTCGGCGAGCGCAACGCGCAGGTGACGCAGACGGAGCGCGATCTGATGGTGACGCGCGATCGGCTCGGCGACCGCAGAGCGGTGCTGCATGCCCGGCTGCGGAGCATCTACAAGCGAGGTCCGCTGAACGCGGTACAGGTTCTCCTCACCGCCGACAGCTTCGGCGAGCTGATCAACCGCTACAAGTACCTCTTCCTGATCGCGCGGCACGATCGCCAGCTGGTCAAGGAGGTCGCGATGCTGGAGGCCCAGCTCGCCAGCCGGGAGCGGCTCCTGCACCGGTCTTTGAACCAGCTTCAGGACGAGCAGACGGAGCGCTCGATGATGCGCGACGAGCTGGCGGAGCTGCGCTCGGCCCAGCAGCGCGTGCTCTCGACCGTCGCATCGCGGCAGCAGGCGGCCGCCCGTCGCCTCGCGCGGCTGGACGCGGACGAGCGCAGCCTGCGCGGGCTGCTGGCCGACCTGGAGAGAACGCGGGTAGCCCCGGCCGCTGCGGGCGCCGCACCCAGGCCAGCTGACACCAGCACGCTGACCGCGGGAGACCTGGGCACGCTCGCGTGGCCGGTCCAGGGCGAGCTGCTCTACCGCTTCGGACCCGCTACTCAGTCGAACGGCACGTCCATCCGTTGGAACGGAGTCGGGATCGGGGCGGCCGCCGGATCGCACGTTCGTGCGGTCGAAGGTGGCACGGTGGTGATGGCCGGGCCGTTCGAGGGCTACGGCCCGAGCGTGGTGCTGAGCCACGGCGGCGGCTACTACTCCCTGTACCTGTACCTGCAGCGCGTAGGGGTCCGCACCGGCGACACCGTCGGGCGGAACGAGCTGCTCGGCACCGTCGGCGGCACCGCCACGCCGGAGGGCCCGCACATGGAGTTCCAGATCAGGGGTCCTGGCGGCGAAGCGGTGGACCCACTCGCCTGGCTCCGTTCGCGGAGCGGCGGATGACGCTCCCACGCCTGCGGGGGCACGAAGAAGCCCGGGCGCACCTCGCCCGGGCCGGAGTTTCCGGTACCCTCCCCCAGTCCGTTCTGCTCCACGGTCCGTCGGGAGTCGGCAAGGAGCGGTTCGGACTCTGGCTCGCTCAGCTACTGGTCTGCGAGCGGCCATCCAGCGACGGCCCCTGCGGCGAGTGCCACTCCTGCCGCCTAGCCGCGCGGGTGGAGCATCCCGACGTGCACTGGTTCTTCCCGCTGCCGCGTCCCGAGTCAGCATCGGACAGGATTCGCGACAAGCTGGAAGACCACCGCGCGAAGGAGCTCCAGCTCCGCCGCGACCGCCCAGCGCACGTTCCGACCTACGAGCGGGCCCCGGCGTATTTCGTAGCGACGATCCAGACGATCCAGCAGATGGCGGCAGTGCGACCGGCCATGGGGCGTCGGAAGGTGTTCGTCGTCGGGGACGCAGAGCTGATGGTTCCGCAGGAAGCCACGCAGGAGGCGGCGAACGCCTTTCTCAAGCTCCTCGAGGAGCCGTCCGCCGACACCACCGTGATCGTGACCTCGTCGCGGCCGGGAGCGCTCCTGCCGACCATCCGGTCGCGAGTGCTCCCGATCCGCCTCAGGCCGCTCGAAGAGGACGACGTATTCGGCTTCCTGTTGGAGGAGGTCCACCTCGCGGCTGATGACGCACGCCGCGTCGCCCGCGCCTCTCAGGGGGCCATTGGACGCGCTCTGCGGCTCATCCCCGGAGAAGGTGGCGCCGGATCGACCGAGCGCTTTGGCGACAAGGGCCGCGCGCTCCTGCTGGCGGCGCTCGCCGCTAATGACACGCCCCGTTTCGCCGCCGCCCACGCGCAGGCGCCCGCTGGGGGGCGCGGAGACTTCACCGCGGAGCTCCTCGCGCTCGGCGAATGGCTTCGCGACCTGCTCGCCGTCGCCAGCGGCGCCGAAGACCGGCTCTCCGACCCGGAGGCGCTGCCGACCCTTCGCCGCGCGGTCGACGAGTACGGGATCCACCCGCTGGCCGTCGGAACCGCACTCGACGACCTCGCCGCCGCGGTCGAGCTCGCC
>JAHWJV010000065.1 GCA_019348265.1 Gemmatimonadota bacterium | reverse complement strand
GCCTTCTACAGGCCGTCGGCGGGTACCGCACCCTGAACCTGCTCAACGTCCTCGGCGACCCCACGCTGGTTCGCACGGTCCTGTACTCGGAGATCGCCCGGATCTACCTGCCGGCGCCGAAAGCGAACTACGCCCGCGTCGTCATCAACGGCGAGAGCTGGGGCATCTACGTCAACGTCGAACAGTTCAACAAGGACCTGGTCCGCGACTTCTTCAACCCTTCCGGCGCGGGCCCGCGCTGGAAGGTCCCCGGGAGCCCCCGCGGGCGTGGCGGCCTCGAGTATCTCGGTGACGATCCGGAGGTGTACAGGAGCATCTACGAGATCAAGACCAGGGACGACGCCAGGAGCTGGGGAGACCTGATCAAGCTGACCCGGGTGCTGAACGAGACGCCGTCGGAGCAGCTGGAGGCCGCGCTCGCGCCGATGCTGGACATCGACGCGACGCTGAAGTTCCTCGCGGTCGACGTCGCGCTCGCGAACAGTGACGGCTACTGGACCCGCGCCAGTGATTACAACATCTATCAGGAGCCCCAGGGGAAGTTCCACGTCTTCCCGCACGACATGAACGAGGCGCTCGGAGTCAGCGGCAGCGCGCAGCTCGACCCGCTGGTGGCGATCAGCGACCCGTCCAAGCCACCGCGCTCCAAGCTCCTGGCGGTGCCCGGCCTGCGCGAGCGATATCTCGGCTACGTGCGCGACATCGCGCAGCGCCAGCTGGACTGGAGCAAGCTGGAGCCGCGCGCCCAGCAGCTGCAGCGGCTGATCGCCGAGGACGTGCAGGCGGATACGCGTAAGCTGTACAGCTTCGAAGCGTTCCAGGCCGGCCTCGCCGGCCTCGGCGCTTTCGTCCAGCAGCGGCGCGAGTTCTTGCTGAAATGACGGAAGCCTTCAGTCTTCGGTCTCGAGTCCCTACGTAGACGAGGGCCGCTCGCGTTTGTGAGAGGGGGCCCTCGGCCGTCCGACTGAAGAATAAGAATGAAGACTTACCGTCACTCGATTGGTTTGAGCTTCGCCACGATCGCCTCGCGGCGCGCCTCGAGGAAGGGCGGCAGAACCACCTTCTCGCCCAGCGTCGCTGGGTTCTCGTCGACCCCGAACCCTGGGCCGTCCGTGGCGATCTCGAAGAGGATGCCGTTCGGCTCCCGGAAGTACAGGCTGCGGAAGTAGTACCGGTCGATTTCACCGCTGTGCGGGATTCCCACCTCCGTGAGGCGCTCCGTCCACGCATGGTACTCCTCCTCCGTTGGCGTTCGCAGCGCCAGGTGGTGGACACCACCCGCGCCGAGCCGCGCGAACGGCAGCTCCGGCTGCACCGCCACGTGGATTTCGGCGTGAGGACCGCCGGCGCCCATCTGGTACACGACCACCCGATCCGCCTCGTTCTCCGGGTGCGCGTACTCCCGGACCGGCAGCATGCCTAGCACCTGCGTCAGAACGGGATCCGTGCGCCGCAGGTCGGGAACGCTGAGCACGATCGGCCCCAGACCGCGCACCTGGTACTCCGCCGGAACGGGGCTGCGATCCCACGCACGCGGCTCGTCACCGGCGCCGCTATCGTCGAGCAGCGCTAGTCGCTGCCCTTCCCGGTCTTCGAAGTACAGCGTCGCGCGGCCGTCCCTCTCCTGGATCCCGCCGTGCTCGACCCCCTGCTCCTCCAGTCGACGCACCCACCACTCCAGCGCCTCCACCCCGTTGACCCGCAGGTGCGTCCGGCTCACGCTGTGCCGCCCTCGCCGCTCCGGCGCCATCGCCCAATCGAAGAAGGTCAGGTCCGTTCCCGGGCTGCCAACCGCGTCGGCGTAGAAGAGGTGGTACGCGCTCACGTCGTCCTGGTTCACGCTCCGCTTCACCAGCCGCATCCCCATCACGCTCGTGTAGAAGCGGTAGTTCTCCCGAATGTCGGCGGACACCGCCGTCAGATGGTGAATTCCGGTCAGCTGCATGGCACTTTCCCTCTCTCCGGGTACGCTTCCTCCAGAACCTCGCGCAACAATCTCACTACTAAGATAGTATCACGTAGCCAGGCTGTCAACGCGGTGGAGCCTCACCACTGGCTCTCACCCTCCGCTCAGGACGGCATCCATCAGCGCCTGCACGCGCGTGATCTCGTCCTGGTTCACCGTGTGGGCCATGCCTGGATAGATCTGCATGTCGACGCCCCCACCGAGGCCACGCAAGATCTCCGCGGAGAGCTCGACCCGGTGCCGGGGGATGTGCTGGTCGATGTCACTGCATCCCAGGAACACGGGCGTGCCGTCCAGGGAGCCCTGGTAGTCGCGGGGTGTGTCGTCGTCGCCGATCAATCCCCCACTCAGCCCGACCACCGCGCCGTAGCGCCGGGCGTGCCGCGCCGCGAACTCGGTGGCGAGGCAGGCGCCCTGTGAGAAGCCGAGCAGGACCACGCGCTCTGGCGGAGTCCCTTTCTCCTCAGCCAGCGCGAGGGTTGATCGGATCGCCTCCATCGCCGAGGAGATGCCGGGCTCGTTGTCCGCTACTGGAGCCAGAAAGCTGTATGGGTACCAGACGTTGCCCGCCGCCTGAGGCGCGAGGTAGGCGAATGCGTCGCGATCCAGCATCGACGCCAGAGAAAGGATGCTCGGCGCGGTCGCGCCGCGCCCGTGAATCATCACCATCACGGCGCCTGCGTCTCGGAGTGGAGCGCCGGCCGCGTGCAGCGGCTGGCCCTGGTGAGGTCCGTTCATGCTGTCCCGTCCGTTGAGTGGAAGTCCCAAACCTCGGTCGCCCGCACGCAAGTTCCCGACCTGGTAGACCGACCCTGGCTACAAAATAAGAATAAGTATTTTGCGTTATTATATTTTGTATATAGTTTCAAATGCGGGCGAGTGAATCGTTTTCTAAATGGCGGGAGTATGGACCCCTGGGTCGAGGAGTGGGACGGAATGGTCAGGCGGGGTCCTGGGGTGGCGGAGACCCACTGTCGGCACTGCGCCTTGCAGTGGAAGCGTGAGTCTCCCGCGCGTCGGTCTGCTGGCCTGCGCGGCGGGCGAGCTGGCGTCGCTGGTGCGGCGCCCGGGCGGGGAGCCGCTCGTCGCGTCGGCCGTGCGCGAGGTCGCGGTCGACGCCTTTGCCAGTCGGCCGCATCCTCGCTATCGTGCGAGCAGGCGGTTCATGTACGGTCCCCTTCCCCGCTGAAGCTGATGACGCGTCTTTCTCGAGCACGGAGGATTACGCTCGCATTCGTGGTATCGGTGTCGGTATCCGCCGGCGGTTGTGGCGAGAAGGCGCCTCCGGTCGAGAAGCAGAGCTACCAGATCGCCTTCGTCTCCGGCGCCGGCGATGCCACGGCGGCGCGGCGCGGGCTCGATCTCGCGGTCGAGGAACTGAACGCGGACTCGGCCGGCCCGTACCGGTTCGAGGTCTCGGCGGTGGATGGAGGGAGCGACGCGGCGAGCGCGACCGCCGCCTGCGAAAAGCTGGTAGCGGAGCCGGAGGTGGGTGCCATCGTCGGCTTGCAATCGGGGCCCACTCTGGAAGCGTGCAACGCGGTGGCGAGCGGCGCGGGGCTGCCGTACCTGTCGATCGGGGGGGCGGCGGGAGAGGTGTGCGCGGAGAATCTCTATCACATCGCCCCGCTTCCCAACCAGCTCGCCGCGGGGGAAGAGACCGCTCGCGGCATCGCCGCGCGCCAGCCGGGGACGCTCAGGGTCTCGGATTACTTCCAGGAGGTCCAGCTGCCGGCCAACGACACCTTCCTCGCCGCTCTCAGGGAGGGCGACGCCGCCGCCGTGGCCACGCCGGAATCAGTCCGCGCTCACGACGCCGTCCACCTGCTGGCGGCGGCTCTGCGCCAGGCGGGCTCGGCGGACCGACCCGCCGTACTCGCCGCGCTGCCGGGGGCAACGGTCGACGGCCCGCGCGGGCCCGTGTCCTTCCCCGCCGGAGGCCGCTTCGCAACGCTCAACCTGTACATCGGCCGCCCGGGCGACGGCGCCCAGATTCGGCCGGTCAGCTTCATGCCCGCCGTCGCGCCGGCGCCGGCTTGCGGCTGAACCACCCGGTCAGGGGAGATCCGGGGCGCGGATCGAGCGCCGACGCCCCGCGCCCTTCTCGATGTACTCGATGCCGCCTCCGGTGATGCACAGACGCCGGGCCTGCTCACCCGCCGAGATCAGGTAACCTTCCTCCTCGAGGAAATCGATCGCGCGGGAAAGCTCCTCCTCATTCGGTTGCAGCTCCTCCTGTAGCTTCCGTCCAGCGACGATCAGGGCGGGAGACGCCGCGGCGTGCTCGTAGACGAGGCGGAGCACGCGGTACCGGAAACGCTCTTCTCGCCAACCCGGCCGTTCGCCTTCTCCTGCGAGCAGATTGTTCATCGCTCCTCACTTGGGGGAAATTAACCGCGGGCGTCTCTGCAACCCACGGGCCAAATCTATCCCTGCCAGTAAGTTGCGGCGCGAGCTCAGCAGTGTGCGGGTGACCCGGGGCCGCTTTTTGCGTCGTGAGTGGACGCTGGACGCCTCGATTCACGGAGGGCGGTATGGCTATGAATGATCCGATGACCCTGCGCGATGCGCTCCGGGAGCTCACGTATTCCGAGGCGCGCATTCTCGTGGTGGACGACGACCCCGCCATGGTGATGTTTCTGCAGGGCCTGCTGGAACGCGCCGGGTACGCGCGCGTCCTGGCCACGACCGACCCGCGCGAGGCCGCCTCGCTCTTCGACACGATCTCTCCGGATCTGGTCCTTCTCGACCTGCAGATGCCGCAGCTCGACGGGTTCGGAGTATTACAGGAACTGCGCCCGAGGATTCCCCCCGCCAACTACCTCCCGATCCTGATGCTGACCGGGAGCGACGCGCCGGACGCTAAGCGGCGCGCTCTGTTCGGCGGCGCCAAGGACTTCCTGACCAAGCCGTTCGATCCTCTGGAGCTGCTCCTCCGGCTGCACAACCTGCTCGAGGCGCGATTCATCCACCTCAAGCTGCGCGAGCAGAATGATGGCCTCGCGCAACAGGTGGTGCACCGGGCCGGGCAGCTCCTGGACGCGCAGAACGACACCATCGAGCGGCTCGCGCAGGTGGTGGAGTTCCACGACGACGCGACCGGGCACCACACCCGGAGGGTCGGGGAAATCGCGTGGGACATCGCGAAGCAGATGGGGCTGCCCTCGGTTACCGCCGATCTGATCCACCGCGCCGCACCGCTGCACGACGTCGGCAAGATTGGTATCCCCGACGCCATCCTGCTGAAGCCAGGTCGGCTTACGCCGGACGAGTTCGAGGTCGTGAAGATGCATCCCAGCATCGGCGCGCGCATCCTGACGGGAAGCCGGTCGGAGTACCTAGCGGTGGCGGAGCAGATCGCGCTCGGACACCACGAGCGCTGGGACGGTATGGGCTACCCGCACGGCGTGGCGGGTGACGAGATCCCGCTGGCGGCGCGCATCGTCGCGGTCGCGGACTTCTTCGACGCCGTCACGCACGACCGGCCGTACCGGAAGGGCTGGTCGGTCGCCAAGGCGCTGAAGGTGATCGACGAGGAGATGGGCCGGCACTTCGACCCTCACGCCGCTCAGGCGCTGCTGCAGCTCTACTCCGTGGGGCGTCCGCCCCCGGAGCTGGACGCCGAGCGGCCGCCGCCGAGCGGCACCGCCCTGAACTGAAGCAGCGCGCCTCCCCCGAAGATCGAGGGAGGCGCGCTGCATCTGGACCATGCTGCCCTGGCTCTTCCGCTAGCGGCGGGTGATCCTCTCGAAGAGCCGGAGCCGCGCCATCGTCCAGACAGGGGCGGTGGGGCCGGCGCCCGCCGTCTGCGTGATCCGTACGAACCGGGCAGGGACCGGGGCAAAGTCGATGAGGGTCGTCGGCTCCGTAGCCTTTCCTTCCGCCACCGGCGCGCTCCAGTTGGTCCCGTCCGTCGAGACCTGGACCCGGTAGCCGAGCGGGCCGAGAATCGTCGGCGGCGACGGCGGTGCGGTGCTTCCGGCGGGCACCGGCACGGCCTGCGTGCGCGAGGTGAACTGGATCGCGGAGAGCGTCACCGTCTCTGGAAGCTCTACCTGGTACCACATGCCCGGCTGCTGCGGCACCCCGGTGGTCCACCCCTCGAAGCTGAAGGCGCTGATCGGGTCCGGGATCCCCGCGGCCACCGAGGTGCGGCCATTGTGGCTCGCCGTAGCCTTCCACGTCGGCTGCACCGCCAGCGGCATGGGCACGGTGGAGGTGAGCTCGTCGTAGGTGTACGGGCTCGTGCGCGAGGCCGTCGCGGCGCGGACCCGGGAGACCTGCTCCGGCGTCACCAGCGTCGCCTGGTTGGTCAATCCCGTACGGATGTACGACGCTACCGCGGCGATCCAGTCGTCGGACTGCTTTTGCGGCACCATCGTCCCACCCACATAGCTCTTCCCGGCGATGGGGCCGGTGAGCCCATGGAGCAGCGTCCGGATCACGACGTCAGGGTGCCCCTGCACGTCCGGGTTACCGGCGAGCGCGGGGGCCATCAACATGCCGTCTCCCACGGGGGTCCCCATCCCGGTCTGGCCATGACACTCGGTGCACGATTCGCGGAACAGCGTCTCCCCGCGGGCGAGCAGAGCGCGCTGAGCAGCTGACAGCCCACCCGCACCACCACCGGCTGGCGCAGGTGGGTCGAGCAGCTGCCTGCCGAACTCCTGGACGCCGCGCGCCGGGTTCGCGCTCATGGCCGCCCGGATCGCCGCGGGAGCTGATGAAATCTTCAGCGCGTTCAGCGTCAGCATCGCCTGAATGGCGACATCCGCGTCCCTGTCCCTGGTCATGCTCGCGTACTCCGCGGCCAAGGAGCGGTCGTTCGCCTTGTACAGCGTCTCGCTCGCGCGGATCGCCTGGACCCGCACGCGCGGGCTGGCGTCCTTCATGAGCTGCCGCGCGAACGCGACGTCGAGGGCGCCGAGCCCCTCCAGCGCCCAGAGGGCGTGCATGCGCGCGAGCTCGTTGGAGCTCGTCCGGGCGAGCGTCCGCAGCGCGGGCACCACGGACCTGTCCTGCCGTAGCACCAGCTGCTGCTGCGCCATGTCGCGCCACCACCCGTTCGGGTGTGACAGATGCCCTACGAGCTGCGCCGACGTCTCCTGGAACATGCGCGGCTGCGTCCGGTCACGCTCTATCCCGTCGTACGTTACGCGCCAGATGCGCCCGTACCCGACGATCTTGTCCATCTGGTACTGGTCCAGCTTAGCGCGCAGGTAGGAGCCCGGCTGCGTCCACTGCCCTTCCTGGATGATCCCGTGGTACATGTCCGCGATGTAGATCGTCCCGTCGGGAGCCGTCTTGTTGTCCACCGGCCGGAACAGCGGGTCGGTCGACTGGATGAACTCCGTCTTCTGCGCCTCGTAGAAGTTTCCGATCTGCGTCACGCCCTCGGTGTTGCGCGGCCGCACCCTGCGCAGGGCCCGGCTGACCTGCTCGCCGTAGAAGTAGTCGCCCACCAGGTCCCGCGGGAGCCGGTGTCCGCGGTAGATGTTGGCGCCCGCCCCGGCCGTGGTGCGGATCACCGCGCCGTCCTCCTTTCGGACGGACGGCATTCCGTCCTGGACGTCGGCGAGCCGCGTCAGGCCGTACGGGGTGCGCAGCGCCGGATCCATCTGGTCGCCGACGGTGAAGTTCCCGTACGCGAGGGGGAGCTGGTAGTATCCCGGGAGGCCGCTCGCCCCCGCCTGGATCCAGACCTTTCCGTCGTTGTCCTGAGTGACGCCCCACGACCCTCCGGGCGAGCCGATGGGCTCGCGCAACGCGCCGCTCGGCGACCAGCGGAGCCGTACGGAGGCGTAGGTGGCGTACATCCAGTTGTCCATCGCCCAGGTCAGGTGCGCCTCCTGGTGCTCCACGTTGGCCTGCCTGCCGAAGCCCGTGGTGAAGAGCTCCCTCTGGTCGGCGACGCCGTCTCCGTTCGTGTCCGAGTACTTCCACACCTCGTCCGCGTTCGATTCCTTGGTAAGGATGACGCCGTCCTGCAACGGTGTCACGAAGCGGGGGAATACGAGCGAGTCCACGAAGACGGTGCCCGTCTCGTAGATGCCGTCGCTGTTCCTGTCCTCCCAGCGGGAGATGCGGTTGATGGGGGCCAGCTCGTCGCGGGCGTCCGCGTCCAGCATGTAGCTGCGGAGCTCCAGGACGTACATCCGACCGTTGGCGTCGAAGGTAATCTGACCGGGCTGCTCGATGGCGGGCTCGGTCAGGATCGGCTCGATGCGATAGCCGGGTTGCATCACGAAGCGTTTCCGCTGCTCCGCCGTGGAGAGTGCGACTACCGGCTCGCGCGGGGAGAGATCGGCCCCCTCCCAGAAGGTCGCCTGCGCGCCGGGGACGTTGGGCGGGGCGGGAGTGGCGGTCGGAGCCGGCACCGCGGCCGCGGTCGGTGCGCCACCCTGTCCGGCGGTGGATGTCGGGGCGGCGGCCGGGGCCCCGGTGGACCCCTGCGACGGCCCACCCGTGCCGGGCGTCCCGGCGGGGTAGCAGGCCAGCCCCGTCAGAGAGAGTGTCATCGCCCCCACCGCCGCGAGCGGCCACCGGGGGAGCGTCATGCCGGCGCGAATGATCATCGTGCTGTCATGGGTAGGAGGACGACTGCTCGGCGGAGCGGTTTCGGGGGTACCCGGCAGCGCGCTGTCTTACCGGCGCCGGCCAGCCGCCGCATTCAGCTGGTCAGCAGGGTTTTGAGCACGGGGTACGCGGCGCGGAACCGCGCGTACGGCGCCTGGTAGGCCCGGTGCGCGGCAGGGTCGGGTTGCTCCATCGCGCTGCGTGTCAGCGTCGCCTGGGCAGCGGCGGCCAGGTCCGGATACGCGCCGGCCCCCACGGCGGCGAGCAGGGCCGCCCCGTAAGCCGGACCCTCCTCCCGGTTCACCGTCGCCACGGGGAGGCCGTAGACATCCGCCTGGAGCTTGCGGACGAAGGGGCTGCGCGCTCCACCGCCGGTCAGCAGCAGGTGGTCGGGAGCGACCTCCAGCTGCTGGAGGATGCTCACCGAGTCGCGCAGCGCGAAGCAGACGCCCTCGAGTACCGCGCGCGTGAGATGAGCCCTCGTGTGGGCCAGGCTGAGGCCGATGAACGCGCCACGCGCGGAGGCGTCGCGGTGCGGTGTCCGCTCGCCCTGCAGGTATGGGAGGAAGGTCACGCCGTCGGCGCCTGGAGCGATCGTCGCGGCCTCGTCGTTGAGGCGCAGCGACGCGTCGCCGGCACTCAGCGCGTCGAGGGCGAGCTGGTCCCGGTGCCATGCGAACGCGGCTCCCGCGGAAAGCACCACGCCCATCAGGTACCAGACGCCCGGCGCTACGTGGCAGAAGGTGTGCGCGCGCAGCCCCGGGTCGACCAGCGGCTGCGCGATCGGCGCCAGAACCGTCCCCGACGTACCCCAGCTCGCTACCGCCTCACCAGGGGACACCGCGCCGACACCCGCCGCACCGCAGGCGTTGTCCGCGCCGCCGCCGACGACCGGCGTGCCGGCTGGCAACCCGGTGAGCGCCGCCGCGTCCGCCGTGACGCGCCCCAGCACCTCGGACGAGCCGCCCACGTCGGGGAGGATGCTCATCGGCAGCCCCACGGCCGACATGATCTCTTCGCTCCAGCGCAGCCCCGCCGTGTCGTACATCAACGTCGCCGACGCGTCGGACGGCTCCGTCGCCAGCGCGCCCGTCAGGCGGTAGCGCACGTAGTCCTTGGCCAGCAGCACCGTCGCCAGGCGCTCGAACGCCTCCGGCTCATGGTTCCGCAACCAGAGCACCTTCGGCAGAGTGAACCCCTCCAGCGCAGGGTTCGACGCCAAGTCGCGGAGGCGCTCTTCGCCACCGACACTTTGCGTGATCTCCCGGCATTCCGCCGTGGTCCGCCCATCGCACCAGAGCAGCGCCGGCCGGATCACCTCGCCGGCCCGGTCCAGAAACACGGACGAGTGCATCTGACCCGAGATGCCGATCCCGGCCACTCTCGCCGCTCGCCCGTCGCCGAGCACCTCCCGCAGCGCCGCCACGGAGGCGGCCCACCACGCCTCCGGGTCCTGCTCCGCCCATCCGACTCGCGGCGTCTCCATGGTCAACGGCGCAGTAGCCGCACCGACCACCTCCCCATCCGCTCCGACGAGAAGGGCTTTCACGCCGCTCGTGCCGACGTCCAAACCGAGAAACAGAGATTCAGACATTAATTCTGAATTTAAATTTTGAATAATTTTGAATGTTGAATTACGGCACGCTGTTCGGTACTCGTGCGCCAGAAACGCAACTGCCGACCATCATCTCGGTGCCCCCATTCAAAATTCAAAATCCAACATTGCCGTCATCTGGCTCCCAGCAGCAGCTCGACGGTCAGCTGGTCCAGCCGCTCGTACGCATAGCCCTGCTGCCGGATGGCGTCGAGGTCTAGCGTCTGTGACTTGATCTGCTCGGCGCGCTGGGCGCTGAAGGCGACGCGCTCGCCCGCACCGCCGCCGCGGCTCCGGAGGTCGCCGAGGATCTGCTGGATCTCCGGGTCGGCGTTGAAGCGCTCGGCCTTCTCCTTGAGGATCAGGTAGGTGCGCATGCAGCCGCGCGCGAAGTCCCACACTCCCTCTTCGTCCTCGGTGCGGTAGGCGTGCGCATCGAAGTGGCGCATCCCGTCGTAGCCCGCGTCCTCGAGCAGCTTGACGAGGAAGAACGCCGACTTTGGATCGACCGCGCCGAAGCGGAAGTCCTGGTCGTAGCGGCCGGGCTTCTGGTCGTTGAGGTCGATGTGGAAGAGCTTGCCCGCGTCCAGCGCCTGCCCGACGCCGTGCGTGAAGTCGAGCCCGGCCATCGTGTCGTGCGCGACCTCCGGGTTGAGCCCCACCATGTCCGGGTGGTCGAGCGTGTAGATGAAGGCGAGCGCGTGCCCGATGGTCGCGAGGTAGATGTCGCCGCGCGGCTCGTTCGGCTTCGGCTCGAGGGCGAACTTCAGGTCGTAGCCCTGCGACTGTACGTACTCGCAGAGGAAGTTGAGCGCCTCGCGGAACCACTGGACGGCCGTGCGCGGATCGCGAGCCGCGTTGGTCTCCGTTCCCTCGCGGCCGCCCCAGAACACATACGTCTCGGCGCCGAGCTCCACGCCCAGGTCGATGGAGCGCATCGCCTTCTGCAGGGCGTACGAGCGGACGCGCGGGTCGTTGCTCGTGAACGCGCCGTCGCGAAAGGCCGGGTCGGTGAACAGGTTGGTGGTGGCCATCGGCACCTTGAGCCCCGTCTCGTCCAGCGCCGCCCGGAAGTCGCGGACGATGGTATCACGCTCGGACGCGGACGCGTCGCGCGGGATCAGATCCTCGTCGTGCAGGTTCACGCCGTACGCGCCGATCTCCGCCAGCTTGCGCACGATGTACGGGGCGGAGAGCGCGGAGCGGGTCGGCTCGCCGAAGGGGTCGCGGCCGGGGTTCCCGACGGTCCAGAGACCGAAGGTGAAGTGGTGCTCGGGCCGCAGCGCGTAGGCGTCCTGTGTTTCGGCGGCCGGCCGGGGAGCGCGCGCGGGCGGCGTGGCGGTGGCGGTGGCGGTCATGAAAGGCGGTGCGTGAGCGAAGAGTGAAGGGCCGACCGTGGCCCCCTGCCGGTGGCGGCCGGGGCCCGTCAGGGCACGACGTCGCAGCGGGGCTTG